>JBKHBT010000040.1:0-28185 GCA_046542255.1 Candidatus Zixiibacteriota bacterium
AAAAGCCGGACTCGAGTGAGCCCGGCTTCTTTATACTTACCTTAAATTGATAGGGCAGGGAAGCCCATATCTAAGGTTTTATTTCATGAGTATCATTCTTCTGACATCGGTGAAGTCCTTGGTTTCTACCTTGTAGAGGTAAACACCAGTGGAGACATCATCGCCACTGTCATTCTTGCCATACCATGTGTAGTTGTAAACACCAGCATCCATAGAACCATTGGCAATAGTCTTAACCTTTTCACCAAGGGTATTATAGATAGCTATTTCGGCATCGCAATCTTCTTTCAATGAAACACTGAATGAAGTGGTTGCATTGAATGGGTTCGGAGTATTCTGCTCGAGAGCATATGTCTCCGGAACTATGTTCTGCTCATCAGCATCGAGCATATTTGCAGCTATTGTGAAGTTCACAGTAGTCGATCCATTATAGATGAATGTGATCGAAGTATCTTCACGCATATCGATCATTTCACCTGTACCCGGATGTTCGACTGTCAATGTATAATCTTCACTTATATCGAGAACACCAAAGCTTCCATCTGCAGGGTCCGTAGGTGTATTTCTAGGCCATGCTAATGTAACTCTGTCGCCAGAGCTAAGGTCTGTAACATTCATATTCCAGGTCTTTGTTTCGCCTGTTGTAAATGTGGACTTGAACTCGTCCTTTAGACGACTTGTACCTTGAACAAATGATGCCTTAAGAACTGTTCCACCCGGAGGTGTTATTGACATCTCTTCATGGTCATAGTCATCCAATGGAGTATCATCAATAGCATCGGCTGTGGTTGCAAGATAGTTCCACATGTCATTAAGCTCGATACCATCGGAAGTGGCAGTTGCAGAGACACGTAAAACGATATCTTCAAGCGATTCATCCGAAGATTCTTTGTCGAATTTCACGCCTTTGGCAAATGATTCCAATGCATAGTCTGCTTTGAAAGGTATGCTCGCTGTCTCGTCATCGAGCTTGACCCACCAGCCGAGATAAGGATCGATCTCATTGGATAATCCACCCGCGAATCCTGGTGTATAGGTTGCCCAACCGCTTGTAGTGCTGTAATACCAAACAGTTTCATCTATACCGTGGAATGCAGGATCGGCTACAACATCGTCCCAATCGACTCTGCGATTGATCGGATTTCCGATTACCTGCCAGCCTGGTAGTGCTGCGTCGTGATTGTATGTGAGTTCTATTGTATAGTCATCAACATATTCTTCACCATAAACATCGAATTTATTATCATCGATATTTGACCAGAGATAATAGCCTTCGCCTCTTTCGAATTCACCTGGTACAGTATAACGGCCATCGACAGCATACCATCCAAGAATATCGCTTCCGGTTTCAGAAACAGAGAATGGAGTGATATCATCATGGAGCTGTGCCCATGGGTCATTCGGAATAGCATCGACTGGTACGGAAATCATATTCCAACCATAATCGATTGTTGGCGAAACGCTTAGGGTTATCGGGATTGTTAAAGGTGGTACTTCGGGATCATATTCGAGATATCCATCGAAATCATGAATACCAGCCTGTGCCGAATGGCCTGCAGTTCTGACCATAATATCTACACATTCGTCTGGAGCGAGTGTTCCAGAGTAAGGATCGAAATAGATTCCGCCTGGTAGAATACCATAACCGGAATCAAGAATATAAACCTTATTAACTTCCATAGCGGTGTACCAAATTTTGCCTTCGCCATCGATTTCCAAGCCTGCGAGCGCGAAAGGCTCAGTTTCAGGTGGTACATCGAGCGTATTTAGGACTGTTCCAGTATTGAAATCTACTTCAAATATCTGGTTATCATCGGCATTTGCAGCATACCAAACAGTTCTTCTGCCTGGATGGAATGCAACACCGGCACAGCCGTCAGCATCGATTTCGCCGATTTCATCGCCCGGGACATCCCAGCTCTTGCCTTTAACCTTATAAATCTTATCGGAATTCCAACCGCCTGTATAGAAAACATCTTCAACAGGATCATAAACTAAACCACGCTGTGATACTGAACCCCAGCCTGTATCTGGTGTAGCATCATAAAGCGAATCGACTATTTCAAGACTAACCGGGTCCACTTTATACATAGCATTGGTTCCGCCAACCTGGAGTAACCATAGGCCATCGCCGTCCCATGCCATATCTCCAATAAATGTAATTGAAGGCCAGTAGTCTAATGCATCGAAATATCTTCCTGTAAGGCTTCCGTCTCTATTGTATTCACGAATATAGCATGTTCCGCCGATATCGGTTATCCAATATTTATCGGTTTCCCAGATACCAATAAGGCCAAGGCCCCATGGAGTATCCAGTCCGCCACCAAGAATATCGATTTCTTCTATGACATCGCCCATACCAGATTCTTCTCCGAAGTCGGATCCCCATGCTGAGAAGTTGAATACTACGGTATCATTGCTTGTATTACAGAATGAAATAGCTGCTGCGCTGTCTTCATGGTCGTAGGCAATTTCAACATCTACGCCATCATCGCCACCAGGTGTCCACTGGACAGGTGACATTGGTATATAAACTGTTACATCTTCAAATTCATTAATGGCAGCATCTGCAAAACCTGGGAAATAACCGGTTTTATGAGCACCAACAGTCTTCATACCAATTCTTACATCCTCAAGCATAAAATAACCGTCTTCATCTGTGAATGTTGTAACATCATCCACCATGACAAGTGCGCCTTCTATCGGGACATAATCAACATTGTCATAGACGTAACCATCTACATTACCAACTGCAGGTGGTTCGGGGGGTATCATTTCGCCAGTCAGGCAAACATCATCGATATACCAGCCCGGATACCAATTAACAGAGCCATCGCTACCGAAATGCCAGTTAATATGAGTAACATCTGGATAGCTGGTTAAATCTGCTTCAACTTGGGTCCAGCTTGTTCCTGAGCCAGAAAAAGCATCATCGCCTGCCCAATAGGCGGCTATGGATGTGCTTGTAGTGCCGTCATAGCCTGGTGTTGGTGTAACCCTTTCCCATGTTGAGCCTCCATCGGTGGATAAGTCAATAATACCGGCATCGAAATAGCTTTCTGTTTCGTACCATTGCCACCAGGTAATACTCTCTATTGTAGTAAGCGGGCTTGCCGTTAAATCAAATTGTAGGACCCAGTCGGCATTGTTATCATAATCACCGGCAATATTGGTTCCCCAGCAATTTGTACCAGAATGAGCTGCTGATGGCCCGGATGAAGGAGTACCCCAATCCCAACCAGCAGAACTTATAAAACCACCATCATCAGATTCGAAATCTTCACATGACCCGCCTTCATCGCCGTAGTTTAGGAAGAGCGTATCGAGGTCAATCGAATCACCAGGTTCTGCATCAAAAGGTGGAAAGCTTTCTGTAAAATAGCCATACTCTTCACCATAAATTACAATATGGCCTGCTTCACATTCTGCTAATTCAAAGCTTCCATCAGCCTCGGTTTCGACCGTGCCACCTGTGCTGGAATAAATTGTGATTCCGGCATCTGCGCCCGGAGTCGGTACGAGATCAGCATGGCCTGTGACATAAACATATGGTGCTGCCTCAATCTCGAGATCGACATTGTATGTTTCGCCGGAGGCAAGTGTGAATGGTGTTGCATTGCTATCTGGAAACCAGCCAGCCAGATGAGCATATACACCGTCATAAGTACCGGGTGCAACTTCCATGGTATAGTCACCTGATGGGCTAACAGATACTGTTGTATAAGCATCGCCAAATGTGCTGACATTTACTCCGCCATTGTCTGTCACGTCAACTTTATTGACATTGCCTTCTACAATAGCCGGAGGCTCGGAAACAGTTACTGAAATATCATCGACATACCATTCGGTGTCATAACTTTCATTATATCTGAAAGCTATCCAAATATCATCGCCACCAGAAGCATAACTTTCCAAATCACGGGTTCTTTCTAACCAACTGGATGAGACATCTGATAGCTCATCAACTTCTGTCATAGTTGCAAGCGGGTCAGAAGTGGGATCGGTTGTTGAAATGTAAAGTCCATGGTAGGTATAATAACTAGTGAAAGCTGTGTATTCCCACCATGCTATTTCTAGCCCATCAATAAAACCGGGTAATGAAATCGGGCCATAAATTGCCCAATCATCATGTGGGCCATCCCAATCATCCGGGTGACTTAAAGATGTAGAGGGCGAATGCGACCTACTAGTCGATAGAGCCCAGGATGAAGTACTAGAAGATACCAGTGTCCAACCAGTACCTAAGCCGGACTCAAAATCATCTTCAAAAAGAACAACTTGAGCGGCTAATGGGAGAGTAAACAGTATTAATAAAACTGCAAGAAGTAGTTTCTTCATCTCTCCAAACCTCCTTTAATTTTTCTGTTTCTAAAAGTTTCCTGTTTATCAAATTTAACATATATTTTTGTCTCTTTTGAGTTTGCACTCAATTTAACGAAATATAAACATTATTTATTTTCAAGTCAAGCTTATAACACAATACAAAGTTATTAACCCAAATATTTGCTTTTTCTTATGCCTTCTCACTTTTTTATCTACAACATCCTTTATTTGATTAAAAAGATACATAAACTAATTCAAAAGAAAAGATTTTTTATATATTTTTTTGATTAAAAAATTTATACATTTTTATTTGAGATTATAGCTTTCAGTTTCCTGCCACCATTTTTCAAATTCCTGTGTATAATAATCAATAATATCACCATCCTGTATCCAAACAAAGTTTTCATCATTATAATTTGTTCCGCTCATGGTATAATTGCCACTCGATACAATAAGCTCATCGCCATCGATTATCATGAATTTATGGTGAAAGGCATATCGGCAAGGGTCTTTTCTGGCATCTATGCCTGCGCGGACGAAATCATTATATTTAGTATTGTAGCCTCGTTCTATGGCCAATGAATCGAAAATCACTCGAATTTCCACGCCTCGATTATGTGCATCTATATAATCATCTGTGATATAGTTCAAAGTATATGCATAAATAGCAAGGTCTATGGACTCTTCAGCCATCTGGACTCTCTCGCGAAGCATATTTTCGACACCATCCACAGGAGTAAAATAAACCTGCACAGCCGAACCATCGATGGTGTATTCTTCTACTCCATTGCTGGTTTTATTGCTCTGGAAACGTCCATCGAACATCTGTTGGAAATCGTGAAGGTATTCCAATGCAATTTCTCTGGAATTCATAATAAGGGCACTGTTATTATTCGAAAATAGGCCACTATAGGTAAAATTGGTACAGCCAGTCCAAACAATCGATGAGTCGATAATCATGGTTTTATTATGCGATGACGAGCCTCCTCTTGGATCGACAGATATCTCGATACCACCGTCTTCCAGCCGGCCATAACAGCCTTCTTCATCGATGGCATAGTTCTCCTGATCGCAAACCACCCGAACAAGAATTCCTCTTTCATGAGCATCGATCAGGCTATTTTCGATATCATCGTCTTCGAGCAAAAATGTTGCCACTGCAATCGTCTTTTCGGCATTTTGGATATAATTGACAGCTTCACTCTGGACATTTTCGGAACCATTAGGATTTGTAAACAATGCAAAAATATCGGTAGTAAAATCATAGCCATCATCGTCATCATCTTCGCTACATGCAATAAACAAAATACTCAATACCAATAATAATGTAACAAGCCTTTTCATCTTTTCTCCTATTAGATTTTTCGTTTCCATTCGGTTCCTTCTCTGGTGTCTTCGAGAACATAACCGCTCATCTCGATAAAATCTCTTAATTTATCAGCCAGAGTCCAGTTTTTTTCAGATTTGGCTCTCTCTCGAAGTCCTATAAGCTCATCGAGCGGAGTTTTTTGGCCTTCGAATTCGAGAATGGGCATATCTTTTTCGATAGGCGGCTGGACAAAACCAAGAACGGTATCGAATTTATCGAGAAGCTCTTTTATCCGCTTTTTATCGATCATGGCAAGGCCAAAGTCATCGTTGATACGATTTAATTCGCGAATCATATCGAATATCTTGCCGATTGCGCCGGAGATATTTAGGTCATTATCCAGATCCTCTGTGAACCCATCCAGAGTTCTTTTGAGAATCTCGCCGACTTCGGGGCGTTCTACTGCTTCTTCTTTTTCCGGCTTTTCAAGCATCCTGTAGAAATCCCAGATTCTCTGAAGGCTAGTAGCGGCGGCATTTAGCCCATCAATTGTAAAATTCAGTTTCTTGCGGTAATGTGTCGAAATAAGCACATATCTGACTGCCATAGGATGATAGCCCTTATCAAGAATCTGCCTGAGCGTATAGAAATTGCCCAGAGATTTGGACATTTTTTGCCCCTCCACCACCAGAAATTCGCTATGAAGCCAATAATTGACAAATTTTTCATCATTTGCGCCTTCGGCCTGTGCGATTTCATTCTCATGGTGAGGGAACATATTATCCACTCCGCCAGTATGAATATCGAAATGATTGCCCAAATATTGCGTTGACATTGCCGAACATTCGATATGCCATCCCGGCCTTCCTTTGCCTAATTCTGTTTCCCAGTAAACATCACCATCGTCTTTATTCCAGGCCTTCCATAGAGCGAAATCTCGTGCTTCGTCCTTTTCGTATTCATCCGATGCAATTCGCACTCCGGTTTTCAGGTCTTCGGGATTCATATTGGCCAGCTTGCCATAGTCCTTAAATTTCGATATAGAAAAATACCAGGTGCCATCATTGCCTTTATACGCCAAACCCTTGTCGATTAATTTTTTCACCATTTCGACCATAGCATCTATATGTTCTGTAGCTGCTGGATAGACTTCGGCGCGTTCGATACCGAGCGTATCCAGGTCATCGAAAAAAGCTTCTTTGAATTTTTTCGTATATTCCGAAAGCTCTTTGCCTTCTTTTATCGAGTTTTTAATTGTCTTATCATCAACATCGGTAAGATTCATAACCTGTTTTACTTCAAAGCCGCGGAATTTTAGATATCTCCGCAAAAGGTCCTCGAAAATATATGTCCTGAAATTTCCGATATGTGCATAATCATATACAGTCGGCCCACAGGTGTACATCCGAACCGAGCCTTCATCGATCGGCTGGAATTCTACTTTGCGCCTTTCCATAGTATTGTAAAATTTGATAGTCATTTTTTAGCCCCTTTCATTCATTAAAGCTTATATTTAAGATAAAGAAAATCCGATTAAAATCAAAAACTTTCTTAAATAAACGCCTAATATAAAATCACATGTCATAATTCATTCATTTTATTGGTGTCGATATTTTATTTTATAACTTTTTACATGTAACTACAAGTCGTCTAATATTTTATATTTAAAAAAAATCTTTCTGATACTTGATTTTTTTTCATTTTAGATATATTTTGTATCTGAAAGGAGAGAAGATGTTCTTAGGCCAAATTTTACGTTATTCAGGTTTTTGCACGGGAGTCGATATACTCGAGGCCTTAGATGTCCAGATGAGTGGCGACCCAAGGCATATCGGCGCAATTCTTCTCGAGATGAAGAAAATCGATTCTGAACAGCTCAAACAGGCACTGGAAATACAAAGGAGCTTGAAAAATAAAGTAAAGATCGAAAAGAATTAGTCCTTTTTTCCAAAATATCTTAACAAAGGCACATTTCGATGTGTCTTTTTTTATGTAATAATCAATTTCCTTTTGTCGATAAGCCTAATATGAGAGCTATCAAATTTTTTTGCATATTGGGGATTTTATTTTTTGGGGGATGTATCGGCAGAGATAGCGAAGAACCTCGGCTGCATTTGCGAGTGGACAATGCTCCCATATTTCTTATTCCGGGCGACTCGGCATTTGTCGCAGCTAACCTTTTCGACTCCAATAACAATATTGTGGATTGCGATATCGAATATGTATCGAATATTAACCAGATAGCCAGCTTCGATGAAAATGGTATCATATTTGCAAAATCAACAGGCATATTCGATTTCCAGATAATTGCACAAGATATCGATACGACTTTCTTCGCATATATCACCGAATTGCCAATTTCCCATATCGATATCTCACCCAGCCCATTTTTTGTCCGCTCCAATGATACAGCCACAATCGATGTTTATATTTTTGATATCGAAGAAAATAGAATAATCTTACCCGAAATACCTGCATATCTAAGGATAAAAAATCGTCATGCGATACTCTTTTCACAACAATCGCCTTCATCTTTCAAAATAGAAGGCATCGATGAAGGGTTTTCCATTGTCGAAGCATCGCTTAATGCAGATTTCGACTGTATCTATGCCGACAGAGACACAATCTTTGTGATAGATATGCCAAATCCGCCCGGAGTCAATTGCTATTAAAGTCATACAAATATTTTAAGAATCAAAATATAACGAATAATCTTTATTTAAGAATCAAATTTGCATTGGTGAATATTTTTCTCGTCTTACTGTTCCACGAAACCCATTACATAACAAGGCCTTAGAATCTTAGAAAACAAAAATAGAACTTGAAAATGCCACTATTTTTAATATATTAGAAGCACGTGTTCGAGATTGTGGTGACCATTAATTCAGTTGGCCTTCATTTCGAAGGGTTTTTTATTGTAAATAAATAAGGTAGAGTTATGATTGAAAAAATTGAACTGATAGCAGATAGAGTTGCTAATTTAGCTGTTTTTCTCTGGCGCAATGAAGAAAACTGGCCGGTAGAATATGTCTCGAGAGCTGTCAATAATCTATTTGGATATTCCGAGAGAGATTTCTTAACAGGGAAAATCAACTATGCCGAGACAATTCATCCCGATGACATAAAAAGAGTAATAAAAGAAGTCGAAATAGGCTCCAATAGCGGTAATGACAATTTCCAGCATCTACCATATCGGATAATCCGAAAAGACGGCCAGATAAGATGGGTCGATGATAAGACTTTTATTCATCGAAAAGAAGATGGTAAAATCACCCATTACGAGGGCATCGTCTCGGATATAACAGAGATAATCGAAATTCGTGAAGAATTATATCTCGAGAATGAGAAATTCAACTCCTTTTTCAATAATATGCCCGATGCCTTGATAATTAGTGGGACAGATTATACAATATCGCAGGTTAATCCCGCCTTTACAAGTATTTTTGGCTATGATAAAAATGAAGTTACCGGCAAAAGTGTGCTCGAGCTATCTCTAAACCCGGAAAGATTTGATGCACATCTCAACAACGAACTTTCTTCAAAAGGTTTCTTGCTGCATGAATTTAAGATGCGGCGCAAAAATGGCGACATCTTCTATGCTGATATAAACATCGCAGATTTTAGTGATTCCGATGGAGATCAAATCAGCTATATCCAGGTAATCCGGGATATCACAGAGAAAAAGCAATTCATCAGCGATATCGACCATCTAAATCGTATTCTAAAAGCAATACGAAATGTAAACCAGCTAATAACCAAAGAACGCAATTTAGAAATACTTATAGAAAAGACATGCGAATATCTTATCGAAACCGGCGGCTATAATCATTCGTGGATAATGCTCTTCGATGAAAACCATAACATTGATCATTTTGCATCATCGAATATCACAAAGGAAAATATTGAAGCTTTAATCGATACATATAAGAGAAATAATATACACTGCATCATGAAAGCTCTCGAAGGCAAAAAGGCTTCGATAATTCAAAATCCTAGTGAAGAATGTAGCGGTTGCCCTCTTGCAGATATCTATGAAACAAAATCAGCGATAAATGCGCCGCTAATTAATAATGGAAAGCTCTATGGAATCGTTTCCGTTTCCAGCAAACTCGGCTGGGAAACCGAGCAAGAAGACCTGGAGCTTTTTCAAGAAGTTGCCGATGATATTGCTTTTGCACTCTTCACCATCGAAACAGAAAAAAAAGCATCGAAAGCCCTGGAGAACCTTAGAAAATCCGAAGCACAAAAGAAAGCGCTGCTCGATGGTTCACCGGACATGATCCTGCTTACCGACCTCGATATGAACATCGTCTGGGCTAATAAAACGGCTCTGGAAATGAACCCCGATTCAATTGGCAAAAAATGCTACCGCGCTTTTGCCAATAAAGATTCTATATGCGATGGTTGTCCAGCCGTGGATGCTATTGAAACTGGTAAAATTTGCACTGGTATCAATTACCAACCTGCCGCTTCTGGAATCGGTGAAAGCTACTGGGAAGATATCGGCGTGCCTATCTATGATGATGATGGCAATATGACACATCTTGTCGAGATTGCCCGGAATATCACCGACAGAATTCATGCAGAAAATTTATTGGAAAAAGAACGAGACAGGGCAAAAAAGATTCTCGATATCACACCATCTATAATATTGACTCTCGATGAAAAAGGAAAAATCACCAGCCTCAATCAAAAGGGGCGAGAGATCCTTGGAGTCCAGAATGAGATTTTCATTGGAATGGACTGGTTTGATAATTTTGTTTTGCAAAAAGAGAAAGAGAGTATCCGGGATATCTTCGATGAAGTTGTTAAGGGAAATATTGAACCCTTCAAAACAGTCGATGGCCAAATCATAGACAAAAATGGAGATATTCGAATAATTAGATGGCATAATAGCCAGGTATTCGATGAAAATGGTATTGTTTTCACAATTTCTTCCGGCGAAGATATCACTGAGCTTCTTGAAATGCAAAGATCACTCTCCAAGAGCGAGGCCAAATTCAGGGGCTTTGTGGAGCAATCTATCGATGCTATTGTGCTTATCAATCAAAAAGGCGAGATTATAGAATGGAATAATGCCGCTGAAGAGATCTTTGCCATAAAAGAGAATGATGCTTTGGGCCAAAAACTATGGGACCTGCAGACCAAACTGGCAATGCCAGAAAAAAGGAATGAAGAAAATCGACTTAAGTTAAAAGATATGATGATCCAGGCTTTCTCCAATCCGAATGTTAGCTTTATTTCGGCACCAAGTGTAAATGAGATTATGCTCTCTGATGGCCAAACAAAAATCGTGCAGTCATTTATATTCCCAATCGAGCTTGAGGAGGCCAAATATTTCGGAAGCCTGACTCGAGACATTACCAGCTATAAAAAAACACAGGACGCGCTGAAAGAATCCGAGGAGAACTATCGCCTTCTTGCCGAAACAGCAGAAGAAATCATAGTTACCCATGACATGGATGGCATAATTCAATATGCAAATCGCGCAGCAGGAAAAGCAGTTTCCAAAACCAAAGAGCAACTGGTCGGAACCAATATTGCTGATTATCTTTCCAGGGAAAGCTATGGAAACGCCAGAGAGCGAGAAAAGCTCAGAGAAAAAGACAATAGAGATAAACTCCTATATCAGGTGAAAGTAATTAATGAGTTTGGCGAAACTACAATATTGGAAGCAAGCTCGACACCGATAATAGTCGATGATCGGATCAAATCGATATTGCTGGTAGCACGCGATATTACAGAAAGAATAAAATCGCAGCAAAAACTAAGCGCATCAGAAGAGAAATATAGAACAGTCGTCAATAATATCATGCAGGGCCTTCTCATCATCGATAAATCCGGCTATATCAAATTTGCCAATCAGATAGCATCGAGGCTTTTTGGTTATACACCCGTGGAACTCGAAAATTCTAATATCTGCAATATTTTTCAGGATGAGATATTTATTGAATTCACAAAGTATCTTGACCTCGCTATTTCCGAGAAAAGAGCCATTTCATCTACATTTGATTTATCCGTCCAGGGCAAACAGATTTGGCTCGAAATAGAATTTCAGCCACTGGCCAGGCAAACCGATGAAACCGATACCGCACTTGTAATCATATTAGACGTTACCGACAAGATAAAGTCAGAAAAAGCCATTCGTGAGAATGAAGAAAAGTATCGCGCCCTTTTCAATCAAGCCAATGATGCCATTATGCTAATCGATGATAATATAATTATCGATTGTAACCTTCCGGGAACCAGGATATTCGGACTTCGATATGAAAAAATAATTGGTAGAGAATTCACCAGTTTCTCCGATAATGATAATATCGGCGATAAACAAGAATTATTAGATCGACTTAAGAAGGCGCAAAATGGCAAGACACAGAATTTTTCATGGATATTCAAGAAGGGTAATTCCGAGAAATTTTTCGGTGAAGTCAATCTATCATCTATCGAATTGGGCGGCCGAAATCATATCCATGCCATAATTCGAGATATAAGCACTAAAATTCAAAATCTGAAGGATAAGAAGAAGCTCGAGATGCAGCTTCGTCAATCCCAGAAGATGGAATCGATTGGCCATCTTGCCGGTGGTATTGCGCATGATTTCAATAATCTGCTAACGCCTATTCTGGGCTTCACGGAGCTTCTGCTACTGGACACCAATCCCAATGATCATAGAAGAAATGAAATCGAACAGATCAAAAAATCAGCTGAAAAGGCAAGAGCGCTCACCTGGCAGCTCCTCGCCTTCGGAAGAAAACAGATACTGAAGGTTAGCAATATCAATATCAATGAGATAATTATCGATTTCCAAAAAATATTAAGAAGAACAATTCGTGAGGATATCGATATAGAATTAGATCTCGCCAAAGACATCAAACCGGTTAAAGCTGATACATCGCAAATCGAACAAATCCTTGTCAACCTCGCTGTAAATGCTCAGGACGCAATGCCGAATGGCGGAACTATTACAATTTCAACCAGTCTCGTTGAGCTGGATGATAGCTATACGAAATCTCATTCCGGTGTAGAAAATGGCGAATATGTAGTAATAGAAATCACCGATACCGGATATGGCATGAAGAAAGAGACAGTCGATAAGATTTTCGAGCCATTCTATACCACAAAAGAAGGAAAAGGTGGAACAGGCCTGGGCCTATCGACTGTTTATGGCATCGTAAAACAACATAAAGGCAATATCTATGTCTATAGCGAACCACAGCATGGAACAACATTCAAAGTCTTTTTTCCGACTGTTTCCGAACTCAAGATGGAAGCTCCTGAAAAGGATGTAAGCAATAACAAACTCGAAGGCAAAGAAACAATTCTCATAGTTGAAGACAATCAGTTAGTGCGTGATATGACGGAGAAGATTCTTAAAAAATATGGATATAATCCCATATCTGCTGAATCCCCAGAAAAAGCGCTGGCAATTGTAAAAAGCCTTAAAGTACCATTCGAACTGCTTCTTACGGATGTTATTATGCCAAAGACCAATGGAAAACAGCTTTATATCAAAATTAGCAAAATTATCGAAGATAAATTTGGCAAGGATAGAATTCCAAAAGTGCTATATATGTCGGGTTATACAGATAATGTTATAGCTCATCACGGTGTTCTGGACGATGACACAAATTTCATTCAAAAGCCATTTTCGATAAATAAGATATTGGCATTACTTCGTGGGATCTTTGATAAAGACTGAAAAAGACTCTAATCAACCCTGAAATTCCCTATCCAAAGTCCTGTATTGTATTGCCTCTGCGATATGATGGCTCCTTATCGTCTCGGAGCGGTCCATATCAGCTATGGTTCTGGCGAGTTTTAGTGAACGGTCATAGGCGCGGGCAGAAAAACCAAGCGAAGTTATCGCCTTTTTCAAAAGCAAAGTGGCATCTTCATCGACTTTGCAAAATTTGCGGATCTGCCTGCTGGACATATGTGCATTGGCAAATATGCCTTTGCTCTTCTTATAACGCAGCGTCTGCACTTGCCGTGCATCACGAACCTGATTAATCATCTCTTCGGATGTTATGCCGCCCTTTTCTTTGGTGAGTTCCTTATATTTGACCGCAGGCACTTCGATATGTATATCTATCCTATCCAGAAGTGGGCCGGATATCTTGGCGCGGTAACGTTTTATTGCGGTGGGCGTGCATGTGCATGTATGATTTGGGTCGCTATAATAACCACAGGGACAGGGGTTCATTGCCGCTACCAAAGTGAATCTTGCCGGAAATGTCAGCGATAGCGCAGAACGCGAAATCGTAACATGGCCATCTTCGAGAGGCTGTCGAAGCACTTCGAGTACATTTCGATTAAATTCCGGCAATTCATCCAGAAATAGCACTCCATGATGTGCCAGGCTAACCTCGCCCGGCCGGGGAATAGTTCCACCGCCTATCAATCCGGCATCCGAGACCGTATGATGAGGGCTTCTAAAAGGCCGGATATCCACAAGAGCAGTATTTGGTGGCAAGGCTCCAGCAACCGAATGAATCTTGGTCGTCTCGATCGCCTCATCCAGAGACATAGGCGGCATAATTGTCGGGAAACGTCTTGCCAGCATTGTTTTGCCTGAGCCTGGTGGGCCAATCATAAGTACATTATGCCCACCTGCAGCCGCAACTGTCAAAGCTCTTTTGACTGTCTCCTGCCCGCGAACATCGTAATAATCTATAATATTTTCCATCTCACGCGTGAATATATCCTGTGGTGAAAGGCGTATAGGATTGATATTGCCGGTTTCGAGAAGCTCGACACATTCGCCCAAGTTTTTTACAGGATATACATCGATGCCTGTAACAGCGGCTTCCTTGGCATTTTCATATGGCACGACTATCGAGCTGTAACCGAGATTCTTCGCCATCGCAGCAGCAGGCAGAATGCCCTTAACCGTCTTGAGTGAACCATCGAGAGCCAGCTCGCCCATTATTACCATATTTGCCAGATTGGCGGCATCCAAAGTTCCGGAAGATTGTAAAATCGCGATAGCAAGCGGCAAATCAAATGATGAGCCTTCCTTGCGAATATCGGCTGGAGCCAGATTGGCTATTATCTTGCCCTGAGGAAATGGATAGCCAGAATTGGTGATAGCCGACTCGACTCTCTCGCGGCTCTCGCGAACCGAAGCATCAGGCAATCCAACAACCGTAAATGATGGCATCTTATAATTGATATCGACTTCTACGGATACTGGAATCGCATCGATACCGATTACAGCGGCTGAGACTGCTTTTGCAAACATACTTCCCCCTCGATTATTCTCTAATTTCCGCTTTGAATTCCTCGCAAAGATTCTCGACAAGATCATCCTGGACTTTATCGACCTCTTTATCCGTCAGAGTCCTGTCTTCGGCCTGGTAGATCATCGAAATGCCGAGGCTCTTTTTGCCCTTTGGAATTGGCTTTTTGGTATATAGGTCGAATATTCTGCTGGATTTGAGGATATCTGAATCATATTTATCAACGAATCCAAGCACATCGCCAGCTTCGATAGATTTGTCCATAACAAGTGCGATATCACGCTGCGAAGACGGGAATTTGCTCCAGTTCTCGATTTCTGTATCTTTACCGAAAATTTCTAACAGAGGTTTAATATCGAGTTCCATGGCAAAAAGTGGCGCTTTGAGGTCGTATATCTTTGCGATCTGTTTTTTCAAAAGGCCAAAATGCCCGATTTTTTGCTTATTTCGATAAGCAACCATCGAATAACCCGGCTCAAAAATATCTACATCTTCGGCTTCGAGGCGATAATCAAAACCGATAAAATCGGCAATATCTCCAAAAAGCCCCTTGATATGGAAAATATCAAAACTCTCGGGCTTTGTATTATACCAGGTTTTCGGAGTTTTGACTCCACAAAGCGCAATCGCAAGATTATATTTCTCATCCGGCCGTTTTTTCTTATTATAGAAATGAACCTTATCGAATTCGAAGAACATGATAGACTCATGCTGTTGCCTATTATTATGCGATGCAGAAGTGATAAGAGAAGGCAAAAGCGATGGCCTAAGATGCGTAAAATCCTCGCTCATAGGATTTTTAATCGGTACAATATCGTCTTCTTTTGCAAATGGCTTCACCTTATCGAAAGCATCGATGGGATTTCCAAGAATCGGAAGAATACCCATACCACGAAGCTTGTCGGAAATCTGGAATTTCATTTTCCATATTGTATTAATATCATCCGGCAAAGGCCCCATATTGATTGCAACAGGCTCGAGTTTGTCATAGCCGTAAATTCTTCCGATTTCTTCAACGAGGTCGATCTCGCGCTCAAGATCTGCACGATATGTCGGGATTTCGAATTTCAATCGTATCTGTTTGGCATCTACCGGGTTTTCTCCCAGATATTTTAGCTCGAGTGCCTCTAAAATGCTTATAATTCTTTCTTTCGGTATTTCCACACCGAGATTTTTATTAATCAGCTCTGGTGAAAGTTCCAATGTCCACGGCTTGATCTTTTCGGGATAGGCATCCAGAACCGGGCCTGATATGGCATCTTCGCCGGCAAGCTCGTGTATCATAGAAGCTGCATAATTCAATGCCAATTCTGTTCGATTGGCATCCATGCCGCGCTCGAACCTATGCGATGATTCGCTCATCAGCATAAGCCTGCGCGATGTCTTTCTGATATGGCGCTTCTCGAAATAGGCAGCTTCGAGCAAAATAGATGTCGTATGCTTGGTGATGCCGGTCTCGAGTCCGCCCATTACGCCGCCGAGAGCAACGGCTTTGCCATCTGTTGCGATAACGATATCCTCTGGCTTTAGCTTTCTTTTTTCATCATCGAGAGTCAAAAACTCTTCGCCATCTTCGGCATAACGGACTTTGATTTTATCGGATTCCAATTTCTCAAGATCGAATGCATGCATTGGATGAGGAATATACATCAAGATATAATTCGTAATATCCACAAGATTGGATATTGGCTTTGTACCCAGAGAATGGATTAGTCCCTGGAGCCAAAGCGGCGATGGGCCAGTTTCGAGATTCTCGAAAACCATGCCGCTATATCGCGGGCATGCTTTTGGATTTTCGATTTGGATATCGACTTTTCGATCGGTTTTTTTCTTGGATACAGGAATATCGAATTCTGGGGGATTGAAATCAATTTCGAGAGCAGCGGCAATATCTCTTGCAAGTCCAAGATGCCCGAGAAGGTCTGGCCTATTGGGCGTAATCTCGAGTTCGTAGATATATTCGCCCTTCCATCCCAATAGCTCGATGATATCATCGCCCGGCTTCACGCCTTCGGGAATCGGGAATAGCCTATCTGCCGGCTCTGCAAATCCCATCTCTATGCCAGAGAGCATCATACCGATCGATTTTTCGCCTTCGATTTCAATTTCTTTGATCTTGACTCCGCCAGCAATTCTACCGCCGGATTTTGCATAAGCTGCTAAAATACCTTCTTCAATAAATGGCGCACCGCTAAGGGTTTGATAGCTATTTTCTCCATCTGTAACTATGCATTTATTAAGCCCTTTGCGAGGATTATCCCTCTCGACAGATTCGACTCGGACGCAAACAATGTCCGAAAGCTTATCATTCCAGTTTTCGATTTTTTCAACTTCGGCACCAGTCATAGTCAAAATATCGCCTAATTCAACTGGCTCGGGTACATTGCCGAGTAATTTTTTAAGCCATTTATAACTTGCTCTCATATCTTCCTGCCATCTATTTTATGTTTTTAATTATCCGACTATTTCATCTGATTTCAGAAAATCGAGAAATTCCTTCGGGAAGAATCCATAGACTTTCTCGCATGGGAAATCATCACAATCGAAACAAATCTTCACGCCTTTTTCTTTAGCACATTCCGGAAGCGGGCAAACCGGGTTCGGAGCACAACCGGAGCAATGTCCTTTTAGAAGTTTCGGGCATCTTTCACAAAAAAGCCCACATGCGCTGACGCGGAGCTTCTGGTTTTTATGTTCTATTGTGATTGGTTTG
The DNA here is from genome assembly GCA_046542255.1 of Candidatus Zixiibacteriota bacterium. Classification (GTDB taxonomy): domain Bacteria; phylum UBP14; class UBA6098; order JBKHBT01; family JBKHBT01; genus JBKHBT01. The sequence continues at coordinate 17,585 of JBKHBT010000040.1, forward strand.
CCGATTTTGCTTCTCCTTAACCACCTTATTGCCCAGTAGCTTCTTCTTTACAGGGATGACGACCCCCAACCCTCCTTAGTAAGGAGGGGAGCGTTTCGGGAGATTTTATTTCTCTGCTTCGCTCGGGATTGTTCATTTTTCAAATCAAAGCAAACGCCATGGAGTTTCCGAAAGGAAACTCCCAAGCTCATTTTTGATGACGCTCCAGCGTCATCAAAATTGAGCCAGCATAGATAAGTCGTTCTCGTATAATTGTCTGATATCTTGAAGATTATGCTTGATCATCACTATTCTTTCGACGCCCATTCCAAATGCATATCCCATATATTTCTCCGGGTCGTATCCAACAGCTTTGATTACATTCGGGTCGACCATTCCAGCGCCTGATATCTCTATCCATCCGGAGCCTTTGCAGATTCTGCAATTCGGGTCTTTTCCCCTGCAATTGCAAGAGAAGTCGTATTCGACCGATGGTTCTGTGAATGGGAAGAAGTGTGGCCTGAAGCGTATTTGCGCTTTCGGGCCAAGAATTCTTCTTGCAAATGTAGTAAGCACACCCTTTAGATGCGCCATATTCACATTTTTGTCTATGTATAGGCCTTCGACCTGTGTAAAGCTGAAATAATGTGTCGCATCGACTGTATCTCGACGGTAGCATCTTCCCGGAGCGATAATCTTGACCGGAGGGTCATTCGCTTTCATAGTTCTAATCTGGACAGGCGATGTATGGGTTCTCATCACAAGGTCGTCTTCATTCATATAGAATGTATCTTCATAATTTCGAGATGGATGTTCTTCGGGAGTATTTAGCGCATCGAAATTATTGAATATCGTATCGACATCCGGCCCATCGGCTATCTCGAAACCCATCGAAAGCCATATCTCTATTATCTCACGTAGAGCTGAATGATATGGATGGTGGCCTTTTGCCGAGAATGATTTGCCAGGCAGAGTAAGATCCGGGCCTTTTCTTTTTTTGGGTGCAGCTTTTTTCTTCTCATCGAAGAGTTTCTGCAATTGCCCCCGAATCTGATTGGCTTTCTTTCCGACCTGTGGCCGCAGCTCTTTGGGAAGCTTGCCCAGCATCTTCATGATATCCGATAGGCTTCCTTTTCGTCCCAGAATTTTGGATTTAACCTGTTCCAGGTCGTTTGCAGAAGCGGCATTCTCTATTAAAGATTTGCCCTCCTCGAGTATTTCATCGAGTCGGGCAAGTACATCTATATCATTTTTTTTATTGCTCATTAGTTTTTGGCAAGTTCGACTAATTTATCGAAAACCTGTGGTTCTCTATGCGCTATATGTGCAAGAACTTTTCTATTCAAATCGATATTGGATTTCTTAAGTCCGGCTATGAAAGTTGAATATGACATTCCTCTTTCTCTTGCAGCGGCATTTATCCTTGTAATCCACAATCTGCGGAAATCGCGTTTTTTGAGTTTACGTCCGATATATGACATTTGCATTGCTCTTTCGACAACTTCGCGAGCTGTTCTATAGAGCCTATGTCTCGAACCATAAAAACCTTTAGCCTGTCTTATATATCTTCGATGTCTTCTACTTGTAGCAATCGCATTACGCGCTCTCATAATTTCCTCCTAATTTACCACAAATCACTATGAACCTATTAGATTCCGAGTAGTTTTTTCGCTCTTTTTGCATTATTTCCTTTAAGATGGCCTTTGATCCTTAGCCTTCTTTTCCGGCTTTCGGATTTTCTTCTATTGAAGTGGCCCTTGCCTGATTTGTGATGCATTAGTTTTCCAGTTCCAGAAATCCTAATTCTTTTCTTTAATCCTTTTCTGGTTTTAATCTTTGGCACATTTCCTCCATGGAGTTTATGTCTTTTCGGGAGCAAGCAGCATAGTCATCATTCTACCTTCCATAGTACCAGCCTGCTCTACTTCACCGATGTCGGAGACATCATCGGCAATACGATCTAAAATCTCTCGTCCAATTTCTTGATGGGTAATTTCACGGCCCCTGAAGAAGACCCAGACCTTAACTTTATTGCCTTTTTCCAGAAATTTACGCACATGATTGACTTTGAAGTTGTAATCATGTTCACCGATTTTTGATGAAAACCTGACGCCCTTAACCTGAACAGTATGCTGTTTCTTTTTCGACTTTTTAGCCTTCTTATCCTGCTCATACAGGTATTTTCCGTAGTTTAGAATTCTGCATACGGGCGGTTTTGCATCTGCTGCAACCTCAACCAGATCTAGTTTGGTTCTCTTGGCAATATCAAGAGCCTGCTGTGGGGCCATAATACCGAGCTGTTTCCCATCTGATCCGATTACTCTGATCTGTGGCGCCCTGATCATCTCATTGATTCTGTGTCTTTGGCTCTTGTTTCTTCGTTTTCGGGGGTCTCCCTTATAGTACCTGCTAATTCAGCACCTCCTTGCAATTTCATCGCGAAAGCTTTCAATGGCTTCATCGAGAGTTTTTGAGCCAATATCACCTTCGCCATGCTTTCTAATTGAAACAGTATTATCTTCTTCCTCGCGTTCGCCGACAATCAACATATAGTTAACCTTCTGCATTTCAGCCTCGCGAATACGATAGCCGATTTTCTCCGATCTTTGGTCTATTTTAGCTCGTATGCCGGCTTCTTTGAACGCCATATAAACTTTTTCTGCATATACTTCGTATTTTTCGCTGATAGGAAGCACCATTGCCTGAACTGGTGAAAGCCAGAGCGGGAAATTGCCCGCATAGTGCTCTATCAAAATACCGAAGAATCGCTCCAGCGAACCTAATATAGCACGATGTATCATAATAGGCTGCTTTTTTTGGTCATTTTCATCAATATATGTAATATCGAATCTTTCCGGAATATTAAAATCTACCTGAATTGTCGAACATTGCCACGACCTTCCCAGAGCATCTTTGACCTTGAGGTCGATCTTTGGCCCATAGAATGCTCCTTCGCCAGGATCGAGAATATAATCCAATCCCATCGAATCGAGTGTCTCCTGAAGAGCCTTCTCGGCAATATCCCAGACTTCTGGGTCGCCGACGAACTTTTTCGGCCTTGTGGAAAGGTAAAGCTCCAGATCTTCGAAGCCAAATGTCTTGAAAACAAATAGAGCAAGGTCCATAACGCCTTTGATCTCATCGGGCAATTGCTCTTTGGTACAAAAAATATGGGCATCATCCATCGTGAAACCACGGACTCTGGTCAGGCCATGAAGCACACCGCTTCTTTCGTATCGGTAGTCTGCGCCGAGTTCGCTCCATCTGATCGGGAGTTCGCGATAGCTACGAAGCTCGGATTTATACATCACGATATGGAATGGGCAATTCATCGGCCTGATCTGGTATTGATCGCCTTCGACCTCCATCGGCTTGAACATATTTCCGGTATAGAAGTCTGCATGGCCGGATAGTTCCCAAAGCCTATGCCTTGCAATGTGTGGCGTATAGAGAATCTCATATCCGCGTTTCTCATGCTCCTGGTTCATGAAATTTTCGATTACGCGGCGCATGATTCCGCCCTTTGGCTTCCAGAGAATAAGCCCTGGGCCGATGTCTGGATCGGTCATAAAAAGATCGAGTTCAGCGCCTAGTTTCCTATGGTCGCGCCTGCGGGATTCTTCGAGCATTTCGAGATGCTGGTCGAGAAGCTTTTTCTTCGGGAATGTAATCCCATAGATTCTTTGAAGCATCTTATTTCGCTCATCGCCGCGCCAATATGCGCCTGCAACCGATAAGAGCTTTATCGCCTTAACACGCTTAGCAGATGGAATATGAGGCCCACGGCATAAATCCGTGAAATCGCCGCTTTCATAAACTGTGACTTTGTCATCTTCGATATCCTCGAGAAGCTCGAGTTTATAGTTCTCGTCCCATTGGTCGAAAAGCTTCACCGCTTCTTCTTTGTCCATTTCCTTGCAAATGAATTTATTATCACGCTTGGTGATCTCTTTCATCTTCTTCTGGATTTCCTCCAGGTCATCTTCAGAAAAAGGCTCTTCGCGGTCAAAATCGTAGTAGAAGCCGTTTTCGATGGATGGGCCGATAGCGACCTTGACATCATCATAAAGTTCGCGAACCGCCTCGGCCATGATATGTGCCGATGAATGCCAGAATACATCGCGGCCACGAGGATCATCAAAATCGAGAAATTCGATCTTGCCTGAATTTTCGAGTGGTTTATGCATATCGATAAGCTTGCCAGAAAACTCGGCGACTATGCTCTCGCGAGCAAGCCGTCCAGAAATAGATTTGGCGATTTCATAAGGGCTAATACCTTTTTCAAATTCTTTTATATTTCCATCTGGAAATTCGATATTTATTTTATTGCTCATCATTGCCTTCCATTTTCAAAAAAATATATTAAATACAAAATTGTCAACCAATTTTCGTCTCTATTCCATATATAGAACAGAAAATCACCTTAAGATAATACAAATCGGACAGCTTATCAAGCCAATCCACTACAAAACGCAAATTTAAGAAAATATTTAAATTGACAAAAGCTTTTTTCTATTAATTCACGCATCAAAACTCAAAATAGGTAAATATATCAATAGCTCAAGAAATATGTTTTGCTTGCTCAGTATTTTCTTTATTATATAATAAATATTGTAAGTCAAAATGTAGCTAAACAAAATTCAATGATATTTCTAAAGGAATAAATTATATTAAATATCTGCATAATCTATTTCTCGGGAACAGGCAATACCAAATTAATCGCCATCTCTATTGCAGACTTTATGCTCCATAGAGGCCATAAGGTCGAATTAAGGAGCATAGAAGATGATGATTTCGCCGATACTCTCGATGAATTCGATTTAATAGGTTTTGGTTTCCCTGTATATGCATGGCGGGCGCCAAAGTTTTTCGTTAAACGATTGCAAGAGAATTTTCCCGAATCGATCGATTTACCAGCCTTTATATTCAATACCAGAGCTATCGCTTCATGGTGGGCGAACTATTATATCGCCTTGCTTTTGCAGAAAAAAGGCATGGAGATAATCGATAGCGCAAACTTTACAACGCCACCAAATGACTGGATGGCACTCTTTCGAGAAGATAATAGCCTTGTAGAGCGTCATGTCAAATTTGATGATGACATTTTCGACAGCGTTGAATTTTTCTCGGAAAGAGTTATTCGCAGAGTACAAACAGGATTCAGGCATCTTAATCTAGCAGGCAATATTCTCGGTATTTTTGTATCTAATTTTGGTAATTTATTGGGTAAAGGATTGTTTTGGATAATTTCAAAACTCTGGAGTGTCGATAAAAATCTATGCACAAGTTGCCGCTACTGCGTAGAAAACTGCCCTTCTGGAAATATCGAAATGGTACAAGATTCACGCAATGGCAAAAATTATCCCATATGGAATAATGATTGTATTTACTGTTTTCGCTGTATCAATTATTGCCCCGAAGAAGCGATATTATTGACCGGCCTTTCCAAAGGCAAATATCGCTACCGGCTAAAAACCGGTGTGAAATAGAATCATTAAGCTTTTTAATAGGGATTACATATTTTTTCTCTTTTGCAGTTTTCGAAAGAACACCCAGGAGCAATTTGCCATGCATGTATATCATAAGTAACAACACATAATTACAGCTCTTTTAAAGCCATATATAACATATATATAATACTTAATATATCCCCAAAAGGCTTTACTGATGTTTTAGCCTGAAAAGTATAACAATGCGGAACAGCGCATTGTCTGGAGTTTCCAAAGGAAACTCCCAAGAGCAATTTACGTAGTAAATTGATCAGTTGTCAAATCTTGAAAATGTATATGCCCCAAGCTTTTCCATGTCATCAGAAAGCAGTTTGCCGGATATCATAAATACAGCATTAGGACAATTCTGGACATCACAGATACCAATAGCATCGTGAATATTGATATCATCGGTAAGGAAGATGGATTTTATGTCGCCATCTGCGCAATTATCGCATTTTTTGAGTGTTTGGAGTTCTTCGTGGCAGACGGGGCAGCGCAGGATAAGCTTTTCATCCGGCTGGGAATCCAGTCCGAGAGTAACATTGGTCTTATCGCCATAGATCGGGCTTATGACAATATCGCCGACCTTGCCGCTTTTGGTTTCCGCTTCGATACGAATTGCAGGATAGCCATTGACTTTGGCTTTTTTCCAGATCATAGAGTGGCCATTGTGGCAGAATGCTCGTGAAACTACGAGACATTTCTTATCTCCTTTTTGCTTTTTCATATCCTTTGGGTCCGGTATAATCCATACGCCTTTTCGGTCGAATCTTTCCTTCATTGAAATACTCCTTGATTTTATGTTTCCTTTTTCTGCAAGATATTCCTGTTGTAGTTTTATGTCAAGTTTTACTGGTAGAAATCGTAAGTTTTTTTAACATAAAAGCCGAGATTGTGATTTCCAAAAGTTCAGCGCATCGTGGAGCTGAGTCTGTCGAAGTGTCGAAGACAGGAATTTTGGCAAATGGTACCCTCGACTCCACCCGGGCACCGGATTCACTTATATCCCATTTTTAACCTGCCCATCATTTACATCCTTTTCTATCGTGGTTAAAATTCTTTCCAACCACGATTTTGAAAGATAAGAAAGATTTACAAAATAATGCAACAGGGGACGAGTTATAGGCCTTTTTGGGTAAATGGTGACTTAGTGTAACGTTCTGAGTACCATAGGCACAGGATTAGTTATTTAAAAACCCAAAATCAATGTGAAATTCCAATTTGTTTTCTATTTATATAGTATTAGTTTGAGTTTGACCTTGATTTTTTTCATTTGTTATGCATTTTTCTTAAAGAATAGTAAAATTATGAATAGTTTTAATAGATTTGATAGTTTTGTAAAAAAAAATGGAATATAGATAGGAGGAATAATGCGGGAAATACTCAATGCCAAGAAGATGGATGCGACTCTTCGCAAACTTGGCGACGATATTCTGGCTCGCAATGAGGACCATAAGAATCTTGCCATCGTAGGTATTCACACAAGAGGTGTCCCTCTTGCTAAAAGGCTTCAGAAGATTTTGGAAGAGAAAAGTGGTTTGGATACGGTTCCTTTTGGTACAGTCGATATCACGCTTTATCGCGATGATGTTTCCGAGCTTTTCGACCAACCGCAGGCACACAGTACAGATATACTTTTCGAGATCGCTGGCAAGGATATCATTCTTGTGGATGATGTACTCTACACAGGGCGCACAGTTCGCTCTGCCATCGATGAGATCATCGATTTTGGACGTCCCTCATCGATACAGCTTCTGGTGCTTGTCGATCGTGGCGGCCATGAACTCCCGATATGTGCCGACTATACCGGTGAAGTATTCGACCTCAAAGACCCTGAATATGTAAAAGTCAAAGTCGGTGAAATAGATGGCGAAGACAGAGTGATAATCGAAAAACGTGAGGATTAATGTGAAGTTTACTAAGAAACATCTTTTGGGAATAGAAGAACTCAGCCGTGAAGAGATTCTTTTGATCCTCGAAACGGCCAGAAGCTTCCTCGAAGTAATGGACAGGAAGTTCAAAAAAGTTCCACCACTTCGCGGTAGGACTATAGCCAATATGTTTTTTGAACCCTCGACCAGAACACTCAATTCCTTCCTGCTTGCAGAAAAAAGAGTCTCAGCCGACTCGATAAATTTCTCGGCCAAAAGCAGCAGCATTTCCAAAGGCGAAAGCCTTCGTGATACAATCGAAAATATCGAGGCAATGCGCGTCGATATGATGGTTGTCCGCCATGCTTCGCCGGGTGCATCACATTTTATATCCAAACATACCAATGCAGCAGTTATAAATGCCGGCGATGGCCCGCATGAACATCCAACACAGGCGCTTCTGGATTTCTACACAATGGCTCAACATTTCGATACCTTCGAAGGCCTTAAGGTCGTTATTCTCGGCGATGTTCTCCATAGCAGAGTGGCACGCTCGAATATCCTCGGGCTGGTTAAACTCGGAGCTGATGTTACATTATGCGGCCCACCTACATTGATGCCTCGCGAATTTGATAATTGGGATGTCAAGTATCGAGACAATCTCGAGGAAGCAATAAATGGCGCAAATGTAGTTAATATTCTTCGTTTACAACTTGAAAGGCAGCATCATGGCTTCATTCCATCACTACGTGAATACCACAATCGTTTTGGTATGAGTACCGATGAGTTGGATTTATTGGACAAAGACCATATCATAATGCATCCCGGCCCTATGAACCGCGGCGTAGAGATAACATCCAGTCTGGCTGACCATCACGATGCAGTAATACTTCCGCAGGTTACAAATGGTGTCGCTGTTAGAATGGCAGTACTTTATCTTCTGTCGCAGAATCTTGATTAAGGGGGAAAAATGTTTATTTATATCAAAAATACAAGAGTTATAGATCCTGCAACGCAAAAGGATTTCATCGGCAATATCCTAATAGAAAATGACAGGATAGCCGATGTATCGACAGAAAAGATCGAGTGCGAAGCCGATATCACTATCGATGGGAGCGAGATGTGGGCAATGCCGGGATTTTTCGATATGCATGTGCATCTTCGCGAGCCGGGATATGAATACAAAGAGACCATCATGTCCGGCGCAAATGCGGCTGTTTACGGCGGTTTTACGGGTATAGCCTGTATGCCGAATACTACACCACCCATCGACAATGCATCTTTGATACATTTCGTTTACGACCGCGCACAGGATGCGCCCTGCAAGGTATATCCTATGGGTTCGATTTCCAAAGGCCAGATGGGCAAAGAGCTGGCAGAACTGGGCCACATGGCCGAAGCCGGTGCCATCGCTTTTACCGATGATGGCAATCCTGTCGTATCCGGCGAGCTTATGAGAAATGCTATGAACTATGCCAATATGCTGGAAAAGCCGATTATATCTCATTGTGAAGAAAAATCGCTGACCAGAAATGGCGTTATCAATGAAGGCCATGTATCTTCACATTTCGGCTTCTATGGTATTCCAACGATTGCCGAAGAGCTAATGGTTACTCGCGAGGTTATGCTTGCAAGATACCTTAAGGTTCCAGTTCATATAGCACATATCAGCACAAAAGGCAGCGTGGAGATAATCCGTCATGCCAAGGCCGATGGTATCGATGTAACCTGCGAGGTTACGCCACATCATCTGGTGCTCTCGGAAGATGAATTCTTCAAAAGGCCATTCGACCCGAATCTCAAGATGAATCCGCCACTTCGCAAAGAAGAAGACCGCCTTGCCCTAATAGAGGGCCTTCGCGATGGAACAATCGATGCGATCGCAACCGACCATGCGCCTCATGCAATCCACGAAAAGGACGATGATTTCCCACTCGTGCCCTTCGGCGTAATCGGCCTTGAAACAGCTGTTAGCGTTATTATGGATAGATTGGTCAATGAAGGCCATCTTTCTCCAATGCGATTTGCCGAGGTCTTCAGCCTGAATCCGAGAATTATTCTCGACCTTCCGGGCGGAATAATCCAAAAAGATGCGCCAGCCGATCTGACATTGGTTTCCGCCAAAAAATGGAAAGTCATTCCAGACAATTTCTTCTCAAATTCCAGGAACACGCCTTTCAAAGGCTGGGAGCTTATGGGGAAACCTATCATTACGATAGTTGATGGTGAAATCGTTTTCAATGATACGGAGAAGTAACTTGAATTTGCACAGAGTTGACATACTTCTCGGAACTGGTAATCATCACAAGGCCAAAGAGGTACAGCAAATTTTGGATATCTCAAATCAGGTTTGTGAATTCAGTATAGACGATGCCGAAATCGGCCTGAAATTCCCATGGGAATTGCCTGGCGAGACAATCGATCCTGAAGAAAATGGTAAATCACTTGCCGAGAACGCATTGATCAAAGCAAATGCTTTTGCAGAACACTACAATTTTCCAGCTATTGCCGATGACACCGGCCTATTTGTCGATGCCCTGGGCGGTGCGCCGGGAATATATGCCGCAAGATATGCCGGCGAAAATTGCACTTTCGAAGATAATAATAGATTGCTTCTTAAAAATCTCGAAAAAGTCAATGAGCGCGACCGCACTGCAAGGTTTATTTGCGTAGTCGTTCTCGCATTTCCCATGAGATTCAATATCAAGCCATATATTGTCGAAGGTATTTTGGAAGGAAGAATAGCAACCAGATACAGTGGATATAAAGGTTTTGGCTATGACTCGATATTTATTACCACTTCGGGTGTTTCATTAGCAGAGCTGAGCTTAGAAGAGAAAAACCGTATAAGCCATCGAGGAAAAGCCTTCAGGAAGATGTTCTCTCACATTGCAACAGACTTTGAACTTCTCGAGGAGTTTGCGATAACTAAATGAAAAGATAAATCTCAGACAAATTATGACGCACCATAACAATAAAACTCAATTGCAATACGACATAACAACTAAGCTCAAATGCAATACGATAATACAATATAGAGAATCAAAGCAAAACTTTTATACGAGATACAGAGCTTAAGCGCAACGGTAATAAAACATAACAACAAAGCCCATATAAAACACATAACAACAAAGCCCATACAAAACACATAACAACGAAGCCCATACAAAACACATAACAACAAAGCCCATACAAAACACATAACAACAAAGCCCATACAAAACACATAACAACGAAACCCATACAAAACACATAACAA
>JBKHBT010000007.1:0-73587 GCA_046542255.1 Candidatus Zixiibacteriota bacterium
ACCGCAGGCACGGTTCTGTGAGAGGAAGAAAGTTGAAGCGTATTGGCTCAACTTTTTCTTACTCGATTATTACTAAGTGTTTTTAGAAATTTTTGAATGTCGGCATTGACAAGGGCATCGTGAAGGTCTTCTACATCGCCGTCCAGAAGCTCGGTAAGATTATAAGCGGTGAAATTTATTCTGTGGTCTGTAATTCTATTTTGCGGAAAATTGTATGTCCTGATCTTTTCCGAACGATCTCCGCTTCTGACTTGATTGCGCCGGGATGATGAGAGTTCTTTTTGTTTTTCCTCTTCAATTTTTTGATTCAGCCTTGCTCTCAGAACCCGCATTGCCTTATCGCGATTTTTATGCTGAGATTTTTCATCCTGGCATGTAGCAATTATCCCAGTAGGCAAATGGACTATGCGAACTGCAGAATAAGTCCTATTAACTGATTGACCTCCATGGCCGGATGCAGCATAATAGTCTATTCTTAGCTCATCACTGGAAATCTCGACATCTTCTTTTTCGGCTTCTGGCAATACCATAACCGAAGCTGCCGAAGTATGGATCCGCCCCGATGTCTCTGTCTGCGGAACTCTTTGGACGCGGTGCACGCCGCCTTCGTATTGGAAATAATTATATGCATCATCGCCCTCGACAATGAAGATGATCTCTTTGAAACCGCCGAGATTGGTGGCATTCGAAGACATGATCTCGATATTCCAGCCCTTTCTTTCGGCTAATCTCGTGTACATTCTATATAGGTCTCCGGCAAAAAGTCCGGCTTCATCGCCACCAGTTCCAGCCCTAAGTTCAACGATCACATTCTTACCTTCATTTGGATCATCGGCCATAAGGCCTTCGAGAAGCTTCTTTTCGAGAGCATCACATCTTTCTTGAAGGCTTTCCATCTCAGTGCGTGCAATTTCACAAAGCTCAGAATCCTTACTATCTTCGATTATCTTTTCATCTTCTACAATATTTTCGATTACCTTTTCATAGTCATCGAGATATGGCATAAGCTTTCCAAGCTTAGAATACTCGCGGCCTAATTTGGCCATTTTTTTAGGATTTGTTGAATTTTCTGGGAGCGCCATTTGTTGTTCCAGCTCATGATATCGTTCGCGCATCGTAAGAAATTTTTCCAACATATATTTAGACATCTTTTAATGACTCCTTCAAGGCTCTGATTGCAACTTCGATCTGGCTATCATCCGGTTCTTTGGTCGTAATCTTTTGAAGCCATAGGCCCGGAAGCACAAATATCTTAAACAATGGGATTTTTTGTGATAATTTGGCGGACAGCTTCAATATCTCATAGGCGACTCCAGCCATTACTGGCCATAGGGCAAGGTGATATGCAAATCTTCCAAAAGATTGTGGCAAAAAACCAAATGCTGTATAAAATAATGCATCGATTATTGCAAAAAATAAAATCGATGCAAGAGCTACAATGAGAAGAAAACTGGTTCCGCATCTGGGATGCAAAGTAGTATATTTTTTTACATTAGAAATGGTAAGCTCCTCGCCGCTTTCAAATGCGAAAATCGACTTGTGCTCCGCACCATGGTATTCAAAAAGCCTTTTAACATCTTTCATAAAGGAAATTGCAATAAGATAAATCAAGAAAAGTACGAGCCTTATGCCACCGGCGACAGCATTAAAAACAATAGGTTTTTCTTTGAAGCCGGCAAGCTCAGAAAGGAAAAGAGGAAGATAGGCAAAAAGCCCAATAGCAACAGCAAAAGCAATAAGCATAGTAAGCCAATCTCCAATCTTTGACTTTTTCTTATTTTTCTCGGCTTCTTCGGGGAAAGCCACATCGGCAGACCAGTTGAGAGTAGAAATTCCGATAGATAGCATTTCTATAAGGCTGGCAGCACCTCTTATAATTGGTATTCCCAGAAATTTATGCCGTTTAGTAACAGGTACGAAGATTTTATTCTGCACTTCGATTTCGCCATCCGGCCTTCGTACCGCTGTTGCGATTCTTTTCGGAGAACGCATCATAACGCCTTCGATAACCGCTTGTCCGCCTACATCGATTTTCTTTTCTTTATCAGTCATAGCTATTCCTTTTTCAAGTCAAAAGCTATAATAAATGTGCTAATAGGCTTTTGGTCAATACCTTTATTTATTAGCCAGTACAGCAAAGAGAGAAAATTAAAATTAAAATGAAAAATTCTTGACAGGATTTGTCAGGACATCTATATTGCCATTGAGACAGGTTGATGGGTGCGATAGACTAGATCGAACCATCTCGATCGGAAAAGCAGTGAAAACTTATATTATGTCTTTATTGCTTTTTCTATTGGCGATGGTTCTTTTTAGCTGTGATGGTAAATACTCCGGGGGCTTGAGGGCCGATGAATATGTTTAAAGGCAATTCATCGGTAAATAGGTGCAATATGAAAAGGGGAGTTTATGCTCCCTTTGATAATTTATAAAAAAAGCGCCTATGAAGGCTTGCCTGGCTATGGAGGGGCGATGAAATTGAAGAGATATTTAAATATCCTAATACTGCTAGCCATACCTATTGCAATCTTTGCAAAAATCGATATCAATTATTTACGAAATGGTGCAGAGATTGTTTATGAGCCAGAAGAACTACAAATCGATACAGTTGAATATGATGGAAAGGCTTATGCTGATATCTTTGCTGATAAAGTAAAGGTATATCCATATGAAAATGATGGCCAACCGGCAATATATTCCAGGTTTATTAAACTTGGAATACCTCATGATTCTAATTTCGACTATGAAATAATCGATATCGACTATCAAACCATCGATGGCATCGATATAGCACCAATTGTTCCGCTGGTTAATACAGAGTACGAGAGCAAAGCGACTGATTTGGGCCCGATATACGATATGGATCAGTTCATTCCAGATAGTTGGACGATTTTGGATGATTTTTCCAATATACGCGGTTTGAGGATTGCAAAATTGGCTATTCCGCTTTTCCGTTATAATCCGGCAAATTCACAAGCCGAGATATTGAAGAAAATAAGGATTAGAATCGCCTATGAAAGAGACCTAAGCACTAATAATAAAGGACATATAGATAGGCACTTCGATAAAATTATTAAGCATAGTATAATAAACTACGAAGAATCAAAACAATATATTGAAAACAGAAACTTTTCTGAAAAGAATATCGAGGATGAAGTATTCAATGATAATCTCGATTGGTGGCGGATTAGATTCAAAAGTACAGGGCTTTACAGAGTCGGTTTTGACCAATTAGTCGACAATGGTATAATAGATACAGAGACGCCTGAGAATCATATACATTTCTTTTCCGCTTTACCAGAAATGTTGCCTTCTGACCCGGATATTCCATTGCCGGATATGATAAATATCGGCGCATATCTCGAGGATAACGGAGACGGTGTATTTGGTTCTGGAGACTTTTTTGTATTGCCAGCATTTGGTGCCAGGGGTACAATTCTCGACAGTAACCATGATTTCACAGGCTATTACAATTTATACGATACCTTAAATACAATCTGGATAGGTATTGGAAACGATGAAACAATACACAAAAGAGCGGACATTATTGATATCGAAGCAATTGAATATTTGGAGCATAATTATGGATGGGTATATTCATTTAGGAAAGAAAACAATAAAGTAATATATACCAATGCTGGATATGAGATTTGGTATTGGGATGATTATGATAGGTTTTCAGTATATATTACAGACCCTTCCAGAATTTCGGATGAAAAATTGCCGAATCTATACATGAGGTTTGATCCATCACCACCGTCATTTACACTGGATGATGAAGTACTTACAATAGACACGGATAACTATCTTTCTAATCCCAATCGCTCAGTTTTCAGCGGAAATTTATCAGGAATAAGTAATACAATCGAAGGCAGTTATCCTGCCGAAGAAGAATTCAAGGCCTATGAATACGCCTATTGTATCAAATTGATGCCCAAGAATGATGCCTTGAGATTCGCAGCTTTTTCAGACTCTTTGTCGGAAACTTACGGTGCCTATAAATACAGGCTTCAAGGCTTCGATGGAAAGCCATATGTATTCGATATAACCGATTTCCGAAGTAATCGAATGATGTTTGTATCTGAAGATGCAGATGGTTACTATTTTACCGATAGCCTCGAGAATCGAGAATATCTTGTATATATGCCCGAAGCTCTTCTGGAATTCGGAGATGATTTTCATCATGAAACAGAATTTGCACTCCGTGATAATTCGCGAGGCGCAAATCTGATAATTATTACGCCAGATCATTTTGACCTTTCTGAATTTGCAAGCCATAGAGCAGACTATAATGATATAGAAATTGAAACAGTCCATTTGGATGATATATTCCGCGAGTTCGGATACGGAAATCCTGACCCGACAGCAATTCGGGAGTTTCTGAGATATGCTTTTTATAATTGGGCAATAGCTCCATCATATGCAATAACAATCGGGGATGGCCATTTCGATGTTTTCCATAAACTTACATCGAAAGAAATCCAATTCCCTGTTCCGCTTTCAGCTCAGTATAAAACAGATGATTATTTTGGCACTTTTGCTGATAGAGAAAGCCAAATTATGGTGGCAAGATGGCCGGTGAATTCGCAAAGGGAAATCGATATAATTACCGACAAGATTATTGAATATGAATCTGGCGAACATTTCGGATTCTGGCAGAGAAAAATAGTTACTACATCGGATGATGAGTATGGCTACAATAATGGACAGCTCACTTATGAAAGATTTCGCCACATAGGTAATCAATCCAATCTTTGGGAAGAGCATATTCCAAAATCATACGACCCTAATCCCATATTTTCTATGGAATACCCGATGGATGTTTATAAAAATCGTCCGGGAGCGGCCCGTGAGCTTGTCGATAAATTCAATGAAGGCGCATTGGTTTTGAACTATTCAGGACATGGCAGCGCAATAAGATGGGCTCATGAAACTGTATTCAAGCTTGAAAGAGACATTCCCAGATTGGCTAATGGCAATAAACTTCCATTTGTGTCATCATTTTCATGCTTTGTATCTAAATACTATTTAGACTGGACAGAATGTATAGGCGAGGAGCTTTTACGCAAAAAGGATGCCGGTTCCATAGCAACGCTGGCTTCGACATCTGGTTCCTTAGGAGGCAATAATAGAATTTTCAACAAGGCCCTTTTCGAAAATCTTCTCAAAATCGGTGATATGACTTTTGGCCAGGCATCTTATATATCAAAAGCTGGCCAATATCCCCATCATGATAGTCAGTATATGCTTTTCGGCGATCCATCGATGAAACTGATTTATCCCAAATTCCAGATTGCCATGAACCTGCCAGATACATTTAAAAGCGGTCAATTATTTCAAATTGATGGCAGGATAGTTGATGATGGATTAAATACTGTTAGCGGTTTCAATGGCAAAGTAAGAATCAAGGCAAGAGATTCCGACTTTATGAAAAATTACGTGACGGACCATCCTCTTGGCGATCTCCAATCAGTGGATTATTGGCAGCCGGGAAAAAAGATTTTCGATGGTGAAGCAACAGTCGTAAATGGCATCTTCGAAATCGATTTTATTATACCAAATAGCATAACCGATAGCACCTTCAGTGGGAATATACTTGCATTTGGCTATTCACAGAGCGATATTGCAGCAGGATTTGCAGATTCGATTGCCGTTTTTAGAGGAAATGAGGACACAACAGATCAAAAAGGTCCCGATATTCAGGTGTACTTCAATTCATTAGATAGTGATTTTGATAGGATATGCAAAAACACTAATATCTTTATCGAAATTTCCGACTCTAATGGCATAGATATTACAGGAACCGCCGGAAGAAAAATTGTCTTGATTATGGATCATGACAATCTCACTCAAGTCGATATTACATCTCAATTTGTTTATGATGAAGGTTCCTATTCCAGTGGCAGTATAGAGTATGTCCTCGATGACCTGGATTTTGGAGAACATACGTTAACTGTAATCGCCTCTGATAATCTTGGAAATAGCTCGAGCCACGAAACCAATTTTGAAGTCTCGGATTGTGAGGATGGATTGTATGAAATCATTCCATATCCTTCGCCTTTCGAAGATGATTGCCATTTGACTTTCGAACTTAGTACCGAGGCAGACATCGCTTTAACGATATATACTCAGTCTGGAAGAAAGCTTCGAACGATTAATACTTTCATAGAAGGGCCATTTGATAGAATCTACTGGAATGGATGCGATAATAATGGAAACAAAGTTGGAAATGGTGTTTACATATACCATATCGAAGCACAATTCGAAAATACAACAGAAACATACACTGGCAAGATTGCCAAATTAAAATAAATGTTTAGAAAAAACTCAAGTCCAATAATAAAATATCCGAAATCGCTTATTGTGCAGATTGCATTAACTGCTATATGGGAGGAAATCTGTCTGTCGATAGAAATTGATGATTGGCAGAATGAAAAAATTAGCGACACTTTTGTATCTTTAATCCATTTTCAGTACAAATATAACTATCAAATTCCGATTTGTTTATATTTTTAATTGACCTATGTTTTGATATGCAATATTTTTAATACTTATGTTTATTTTGAAAACAAAATCGAAAGAGAGTAGATTGCTCGATGATATCAAATCTAAAAGCATCGAATAATTACTATTTTAGGAGGCTTCTATGAAGAAATATACTATACTGATGATGATATTTCTAATTGCATTTAGCTCGATATTTGCTGCTCGCGACCGTGGCGCTGTACTTTTTCTGATGATTGGCCCGGGCGCGAGAGCCACCGGCATGGGTGAAGCATTTGTCTCTGTTGCCGATGACCCAACCGCTACATATTGGAATCCTGCCGGACTGGGATTATATCCTTTGTCCAGCGAATGGAAAAGCTATGAAATATCAACCGATGATGAGATTGTCGCTGCCGCCGCTGTTTTGCCATCTAATGTCAAAATTGGAAGTAAAAAGCCACAAATATGGGCAGCCACAAAAGATGAACTTTGGCGGCTCAAAGGTAATGACTGGATCGACTATGAGATTTATATTACAGCTCCTGAAGAAAGACTCTCGGATATACTCAGGTCTTATATCTCAAAAACACTGGCAAATGATGAAGAAGCCTTTCAAGCTTTAGTTGATAAAGTCATAAAATATAATGACCTTGAAATAGAGCAGGGCGCATATTTACTACCGGATCTGGAAATTCGAATACCCTTTAGATTCTTCTTCAATAGTAGAATAACAACAATGCAAGGAACAAGCGATGAGCTTCTTATCGGAACCGAAAATGGCCTTTACTCCCGCGAAGACGATAGATGGAAGAAGTATGAAACCAGCAATACTCCAGGCGATAAAGAAATTACATGCATTGAAATCGATGAGCAAAATAACTTCGCTATAGGCACCAATGACGGACTTTTTATCAATAAATTTGGCAAATGGATCAAATACAATACCAGCCTGGGGCTTCCTTCTAATAAAATTCAATCGATTTACATGGATAATGTCAATAGGATTTGGGTTGGTACAGAAATTGGTGCTGCAAAGTTAGGTACTACAAAATTTGAAAAGACATATGATATGGAATTACCCACTGATTCGGTTATGACATGGGAGAAAATTGCTAAGGATTACTTCGATATATCATCAGAGCCTAAGTTGGACTACTTCGTTTCTGCTCTGAGAGTTTCTAATGATGCTATTTCAGAGTCACAGAAGCCAAGAAAAAGAATAACGGTAGATTACGATCCTATATTCGAATCATCTGTAACTGCTATTTATCCTGATAAAAATGGTATCTGGTTCGGTACAGAATTGGGCGTAAAATACTTTGATGGAACTAAATGGAAAAAATTTGGATGGGAAAAAACAGTTATAGAAAAAGAGCAGAGCTACCTTGAGTATGTAAATAGAAACTGGCCAGAACTAAATAACGATGATGCTGAAGATTTAGCAGAAAGAATAAGAAGATTCAATCTTAGCAATTCAATAACTATAGATGCCGATGCCATTATCGAAGTTCCAGATAATCCAGCGAGCGGGCGCATTGAAACCATAACAATGTCCCCCGAAGGCGAGATTTTTGTCGCAACAGAATATGGCCTTTTAATCTATAATGACAATAAGCAAGCCTTCTCATTCTACGGCCAGCAAGGAATGGAAAATAAAAAAGTCAGCCAAATCGTCAATATGAAAGACAAATATGTTTTCAATACCGGCGAAGAAATCAACTGGTATGCTCGCGGAGAAAGAGGCATCACTCTCATGCATGTTCGATGGTTACCACAACTTGCATCTGATATGTATTATGAATATCTATCGGGTACTTATTATATCGAAGGTTGGGGTACTGTCGGTGGTAGTTTCACCTTCATGTATATGGGCGAAAGTGAATATCGTTCTGAATCCGGTGAATTGCTTGGTACATTTAACTCATATGAAATGGCTTTAGGACTATCCTATGGAACTACTATCTTGCCAAACTTTGCAGGTGGACTGAATTTCAAACTCGTCCACTCGTCACTGGCACAGGGTGTTAGAGTCGGAAATGAGCTAAAAGACGGAACAGCGACTACTTTTGCTGTTGATCTTGGCCTTTCTTATCAAACACCGGTGGAAGGCCTCCATCTGGGGCTAAATGTCCAGAATTTTGGCCCTGATGTTGTCTATATCGATGAAGCTCAAAGTGATCCATTGCCGAGAAATCTTAAACTTGGTATGTCTTATAATGTTTTCGAGAATGAATTCAATAGAGTTCTCTTCTCGGCTGACATTAATAAGGGCATCATTTCCAATTTCCTGGATGAAAATGAACGCGATCCTCTTTGGATGGAATGGCATGAAGCTGTTAAGAACTTCGGCCTGGAATATACTTATGCCGACTTTATCTCATTCAGAGGTGGTTACATTTTAGATTATGACTATATCAGAGACACCTATAGCGGAGGGGATGAAGAAAACGAGCTTAACAAAAATGACTGGAAAAGCATAAATTACTTCACAATCGGAGTCGGAGTAGAATACGATACTTATTCATTCGATTTTGGATATATTCCAGAACAGAAGTCAGATGGTGAAAGTACATTGCCATTGTCTAATATTATGCGTTTTTCACTAACTGCGTCATTTTAATGTTTGATAGAATGAAAAAAAATGCAGTACACATATTTATTCTACTGCTTCTTATTTCATGGCTTTCAGCCAAAAGCTATCGAGTAGTCGGCCGTGCGCCCGAGAAGATGAGAGGGCCGGAAGTAGAATTTTCAAAGCCAAATATTGATGCGCGCAATAGCTGGTTCAATGATGATGCCCTAAAGCGTGAATATAGCATTCCGCAGGAGAGTCTCACAGAACCGATAGAAATTAGACTTTGCGTTCTCAGGGTTCAGTTCCAGGAGGATTCTAATACTCGCTCGACAGGCAATGGGCAATTCGATCTTTCGCCCGATTCTCTAAGTGAAATTTACGCACAGGATTTTGATCCAACGCCACATAATTGGAGATACTTCAATGATCATATGCAAGCGCTTCATAATTATTGGATGCTTGTATCCGATTCTCTGATAGATATCAAATGGGATATTTATCCGATTCGGGGAAGTGGCACAGAAGCATATACTTTACCAGACTCGATGGCATATTACGGCCCGAATGGATGGTGTGGCAATGCTCTCGATGAGCGGATGGATGCATTTATTGTCGATGCTGTTCGTCTTGCTCAGCAGACCGATCATATGGATTTTACTCGATATGATGATGTCATAATATTCCATGCCGGCTCAGACTGGCAGAATGATATAGGGTCACTTATCGACCCAGCATATCTTGACCTTTATCCCGAAATCGAGCCATCTCCGGATGATTTGCCAACAGGTTACAAGAAACTATTTAGGGAAATCGTTCCCGGAGTTACTGGGGCGCTTATTATGCCAGAGTCAGGTTCTCAGGATGGGCAAATTACATTGTTAAATGGCGTTTTGGTTCATGAATCCAGCCATTTATTGGGCTTGATTGATTTATATAATACTTCTAATTTTGTTTCTGAGGTTGGGCATTTCTCTGTTATGGACAATGGCCATGCAATCGGAGTCCAAATTGCTGTCGAAGATAGCGATTCTGCGGAATATTATAATGTATATGGCGCAATTCCTGTTTACCCATGCGCATGGGAAAGGGCATTTTTGGGAATAGAAGATGTCATTACCGCATGGGAAGATGATGAGTATGCAGTTACTGCTTGCGAACTTTTCGAAGCTGGAACCACTATCGTAAAAATTCCAATCAATGAATTTGAATATTATCTTGTTGAAAATAGAAATACCAATCCCGATGGAAAGCCATTTGCATTGAAAGCTGATTCGATTTCGGGAGTGATACTCGGCCTTCAAGATACTTTAGATAATTTCGTTGCCAAATATGATTTTTTGCTTCCCGGAAGCGGCATGTTAATATGGCATATCGATGAACTTGTCGCATACAGCAATGATAATTTTGCTAATAATGCCCTTCAATGGAATCACGATAGGCTATTTGTCGATTTGATTGAGGCTGATGGTTTTCAGGACATGGGCTTTTATCGCGATTATGGCGATTCTTCCGACATATTCTTCGACCCTAATAATACAGAATTTACACCTCACACGAAGCCCAAAACAGAATCCAATGCTCGAGGAAATACATCGATATATATTACAGATATCTCAGAAATTGATTCGCGGATGTCATTCAATTTCGAAAGAAGAATGGGCGTAAATCTATGGAAGAGGCAAACCGGCCTGTCTCATGACTATTCACCAATCGTGATCGATGCAGATGGAGATGGTTCGATGGATATTTTCTCCATTCCTTCGAGTGCTAATTTTGTTACAGCATGGAATTTCTCTGGCGAAGAGCTTATTCCCGGAAGCGATTCTCTGGTTTTTTTAGATTTTTCTGACGATACATTAGTATATCATATTCCGGTTTTCTCGGTTATGGATACATCATTTTTTTCAGTTAATATTTCTGCCGGAGACATCGATGGAGATTCCGATGTGGAAATTATTGGCGGCAGTGAGACAGGTATGCTTTATGCATGGCATTCAGAAGATTTAGACAGCTCCGAGCGTGCCGACCCGGTTTCAGGTTTTCCTGTCGCGCTTCATAGTGCAATAGCTTATCCGCCTCTTCTTTACGATTTAACAAATGAATATCCCGGCGATGAAATTCTGGCATTAACCGATGATGAAATATTCTATATCATAAATTCTTCTGGCGATTCTATAGTAACCGGTACATCAAGAGGCGAGAATATTGCTGCTCTGGCTTTCGATGGTAATTATTATATTCTTGCCGAAAGAGATTATGGAAGAATCCGCGGATATAGCTATCCCGACAGCAATTTCTTAGATATTATTCTGGATATTGGCAATATAAGCGGTTTTAGCGCTGGCGATATAAATCGTGATGGAATAATAGATTTCATCATAACATCCGAGGATGGTTATGTATCTGTCTGGTCTGAGAATGGCGAAAAGATGGAAGGTTTTCCTTATGAGTTTGCAGATAGCATAATATCCAGGCCAGCAATTTGTGATATCAATCAGGATGGCTATGGCGAAATTATATTTTGCTCGAAGACAAAAGTTTATAATATTCTTCATTCGGGTATTTCTGCAACTAATTTTCCTGCTATTGCAAGGGATTATGATTATGCATTATATGCAGAACCCACTTGCGCCGATATCGATGGCGACAATGAATGTGAAATTGTAATCACCGGTTTCGATGGTAATATTTATGCTTTCGAAAATGATGGGACACTACTTCCTGATTATCCGCTTGCTGGTGGCTTCAATCAAAGTTTTTCGCCAATATGCGATATGGATGGCGATTCTAAACCCGAGATGGTTATTGGCTCGAGTGGCGGTTCTGTTATGCTATTTAGATTCCCCGAAACCACAAAAGAACCTGAATGGACAGTCGCCCCATCTGGCAATAGAATTTGGAATCATATGAATGCTATCGATCCGATTTATGGTGATAAAGCTGGTGAAATTATAAATCCCTATATCTGGCCGAATCCCGGCGGAAGCAAAGTTCATTTTAGATATGGAATCGGAAATAATGTCTCAGGGTCTATCAAAATAGAAGTCTATTCAATGGATGGAGTATTAGTAGCAGAATTAGAAAATGAAATCGCTCCAGGGCAGGAAAATCAGATTGAATGGATAACAACTGGTATTGCTTCGGGAATTTACTATGGAAGAGTATATATCGATGATAAGGAAAGCGAATCTAAATATATCAAAATCGCTATTGTTAAATAGATGAAAGGAGAATTATGAAAAGAATTTTAATACCTAGTGTAATCCTGATAATAACATCTTTGTTTGCATATGATACAGATCATATAATAGAAAAAAAATCTATTGCGAGAAGTTCAGTCTTGCAAGAGTTACAGGAATCGAGTTTAGAAGAGAATGATTGGAGAAATAAAACATATGCACAGGCATTTGATAATGCAACGGAAGAAAAAACTAAACCATTTGAAGGCGAGGAATTTCTCGATAGCAAATTGGCTTTTGGACTCTCTTTTTTGGTTCCGGGAGCTGGTGAAGTTTATGCGAAAAAGCCTGTTAAAGGTGTTTTGTTTTTCCTTGCAGAAGCCGGCCTATGGACAGGCTATTATATCCTGCAGAGCAAAGGTATCGAGATGCGCGAAGATTACGAAGACTATCATGATAGCCATTATGATGTTGAAGCTTATCTTGAATGGTTCTCGGCCATTACCGATAGCTTCGAGAATATCAAAGGCACCGAAACTCTTCCTCATCATGGCGATAATTGGTATGATGTCGATAAAAACCATGATTATTATGAAATGACAGGAAAATATAATTGGTTTTTGATTGGCTGGAAAGATGTACCGGACGCCCTTTTTGATGATCCGGAAATTCGCGAAGAACTCTGGAACCCTGATCTATCGAGCGAACCTGGGCCTTATTCCAATATACTAAGCCAATACCGTGATTCATCCCAATATGTTTCTACATATATGCAGATGCGTAAAGATGCGAATGATCAATTTATATGGGCGAAATACATGATCGGTGGAGCTATATTGAATCATATCGTTAGCGCTTTCGATGCTGCATGGACAGCACATGTCCATAATCGCGAGCGAAATAAAAGCTTCTCTGAAGTCATAGATTTTAAAACAGGTATCGCTGTTCATGAGCCGACTGGCCTTGTTAATCCGGAACTTAAGATGGTAATTAATCTAAAATGAAAAGAGTTTTTTCAAAAACGATTTGGTTTCTTTTACTGATGACAATAATGCCAATTTTCGCACAGTTCTCTGGCGATGATTTCGGTAGAGCCGATTCTCCATCATCGAAAAAGGATCCAGGAGAAAAATCGCTCTTTAAGGCAGCATTAATGTCTCTTGCAATTCCCGGTACTGGCGAACATTATTTAGGAAATAATAGCAGCTATATTTTATGGTCTATCGAATCGGCAACATGGTTAACCTATATCGGATTTGGCATTAAAGGCAATATGCTGGAAGATGAATTTAGGGCATATGCAGTAAAACATGCCGGCATCGACCCGAAAGGCAAGCCAGATCATTTCTTTACAGATATTAGCGGATATGATTCCAGGTACGAGTATAATTATTATGAATTGCTTTTTGAGCGTGATGAAGCTGAACTGTATCCGGAAACTGCTGAATATTTTTGGAATTGGGATTCAGACGAAAGTCGCTCTCATTTCTATGATTTAAGAGAAAATAGAGAGCAGATAAAATCAAATATGCGTATCGTAATTTCTGTCGCAGCTTTGAACCGACTTGCAAGCATTATAAATGTCTTGCGCATCGGAACCAATGAAACTCCCGAACTCAATAAAGGTTTCACTTTGAATGCAAGGGCTTATCCATCAGGTATAAAAGGCGATAGGCTGAAGCTTGGATTTACATTAACTAAAAATTTCTAGTCCTTCATATAGATATCGAGAATTTTATCTGCTTTCTCTTTGATGCTCATATCTTCATTAATATCTATCCAAATTAAATTGGGTTCTTTTCGAAGCCATACCATCTGTCTTCGAGAGTATTGCCATGTCTTATGAAAAACATTTTCGACAAGTTCATCGTATTTTAATTTGTCATTCAGATAGTCGATGATTTGTTTATAGCCGACTGATTCCATAGCCGGGCAGTCGGGGCTTGTGCCTTCAGACAATAGGCTTTTTACCTCATCGAGCCATCCCGCCTGAAACATCTTCTTTGTCCTCTCGAATATTCTTTTTCTCAGATAATCTCTGGGAAGCCGAATTGCGATTTTGACGAAATCATATTTCGACTTAATCGGTTTTCTATTTTTCCATTGCCATGATATCGGTTTGCCGGATACATGGTAAACCTCCAAAGCCCTAATAATTCGGATATAGTTATTGGGATGAATTTTCGATGCAGCAATGGGATCGACAGCCTTGAGTTCGCTATGTAAATCATCGCCTTTTTCATATCTTTCCATATAGCGATTGCGAAATTCAATATCCTTGAAATCGCCCTTGAAAATGCCTTCTGTTAGTGCTCGGATATAGAAACCAGTACCCCCACAAATTAAGGGGAAATTATTCCGCTCGATTATTTCGCCGATAATATTTTCGGTATCTTCGAAAAAAGATTTGGCATCATAGCGCTTGCCCAAATCGAGGAAATCAATAAGATGATAGGGCACTTGCGGATTTTGAGGTTTTGCTGTGCCGATATCGAGCTTCTTATAGATCTGGCAAGAATCAGCTGAAATGATTTCACCAAAATACTCAGATGCGATATATTCAGCAATCGATGACTTGCCAGATGCGGTAGGCCCTGTAATTATAAGAACCCGTTTCCTAAGCGAAAACGGGTTCTTAGAAGATTTCTCTTTAGAGTCTATCATTCAGCGACTGTATAGTCGATAAGTTCTCTAATTTTGAATTGAACTGTATCTTCCGATGGATAAACATAGGATTGATACTTGACTGGCCCAAGCTCTGGTACGACCCAGATATGTAATGAATCAGTCAAAAGGCTGCTCTCTGTCGAGATGAACATATGATAGCAATTATCAAATGTTCCAGCAGGAAGTTCCAATGTTTCGATTGCTCTGCATTCGCCATTAATAGTAACTTCAAATACGCTAATCGTAGTAGCTGTTTGCCATGTATCGCCGACTTCTGGATAAAGCTTGACAGATTTGAACTTAAGCTCTTGATTAACAGGTGGGCCATTCCATTTGACTGTCCACAGGTAGTTATCATCTGTACGATAGAGATCTACCAGCGTATCAGGAAGGTCAATTACCTTTTTGTATGTATGGCCATCGCCTTGATAAAGCGAATCGCCTGTTATTAGCTGATACATAGTATCGACAGAATCAATTTCAGAAGAGATGCTGTTGATATATTTTATCTCGAAATCCCAACGATTACCGTCATCGAGTGGGAAAAATTTTTCATTTGTGCTATCATCATTATTGTCATCATCGTCATCATCGCCACAACCAACCAGAAACAGTGAACCTGCGATTAGAGAAAGCAAAAGTATCAATGTAATTGCTTTTTTCATTTGAACCTCCTGTGATTCGTTTAATTTGGCTAAAAAAAATGAGAAAAACCTATTTTGTAAAGAAAAATTTTGCTTTTAAAAGTTCATATCTATATAAATGGGATTTTTTTAGGGATTATTCTTGCTAAATACTATTTAATTTCTAAATTTATGGGTAAATTTGGAGGAAGATGAAAATTTCAATAGCATCCGACCATGGCGGTTTTGAGTTAAAAGAAAAATTAGTAGCTCATCTGAAGAAGAGCGGCTACAAATTGAATGATCATGGGACATATAGCGAAGAGAGCGTTGATTATCCCAATTTCGCCCAAAAAGTAACTGCTGATATCGTAGACAAGAAAGCAGACCGGGGAATTCTTATCTGCGGAACAGGAATAGGCATGTCTATCGCTGCGAATAAAGTCAATGGCATAAGATGCGGACTTTGCACAAGCATCTATCATGCAAAGATGACTAGAGCACACAATAATGCTAATATTTTGGCATTGGGCGGTAGATTTACCAAGTTAGAAGACGCATCCAAAATTGCAGAAACTTTTTTAACAACGTCTTTCGAAGGTGGCCGTCACCAAAGAAGAATCGATATATTTGAAAAATAGTTTATAATCTATATCAAAGGAGCGATTATGCATCATTTAGAACATGTAAAAAAAGCAGATCGAGAAGTTTTTGAAGCAATTCGAGGCGAAGAAAACCGCGAGGCCTTCGGCCTTGAATTAATTGCAAGCGAGAATTACCCATCTATCGCCGTTATGGAAGCGACTGGCTGTGTTATGACTAATAAATATGCAGAAGGCTATCCCGGCAAAAGATATTATGGGGGATGTGAATTTGTTGATATGACAGAAAATATGGCAATAGAGCGCGCCAAGAAGCTTTTTGGTGCCGAACATGCAAATGTACAGCCGCATGCTGGTTCGCAGGCGAATATGGCCGTGTATTTCAGTTTGATGAATCCTGGCGATAAGCTCTTTGGGCTCAAGCTTGCCCATGGAGGACATCTTACTCATGGACACAAAGTCAATTTCTCTGGTAAGATTTATGATGTCGGATATTATGGCGTTGATAAAGAAACCGAGATGTTAGATTATGATAAAATCGCCGAAAAAGCAGAAGAATTTAAGCCAAAAGTCATTATGACAGGAGCATCGGCATATCCAAGAATTTGGGATTTCAAGAAATTCCGCGAGATTGCCGATAATGTTGGCGCAGTTTTGGTTGCAGATATCGCTCATATCGCCGGCCTTGTCGCTGCTGGGCTTCATCCAAATCCATTTCCACATTGCGAAGTAGTTACCACAACGACTCATAAGACGCTTCGTGGCCCCCGCGGCGGGCTGATTCTCATGAAAGATGAATATAAGAAAAAAATCGATAAAACAGTCATGCCCGGAATGCAGGGCGGGCCGCTTTGTCATGTTATCGCTGCTAAGGCTATAGCATTTGGCGAAGCGATGAAGCCGGAATTCAAAGAATATCAGAAACAGGTTCTGGCAAATGCAATGACATTGGCCAAAAAGCTCGAAGAAAAAGGCTTGAGGCTAGTATCCGGCGGTACCGACAATCATCTGCTTTTGGTTGACCTCCGCCCATTAGATATAACAGGCAAGATAGGCGAAGAAACTCTTGATAAAGCCGCTATCACTGTCAATAAGAATACTATACCTTTCGATCCGCAGAAGCCATTTATCGCATCTGGAATCAGAATCGGTACACCAGCAATCACATCACGCGGAATGAAAGAAGCTCAGATGGAAGAGATCGGCGAGCTTATCTATGAAGTACTTTCAAATTATCAAGACGATGGCAAAATTTCTAAAGTCAAAAAAAGGGTAGAGGAACTTTGTAAAGAGTTCCCGATTTACCCGGAGCTTATAGACTATAAATAATTGTAAAATAAATAATACAAGATACTTAAGCTATAGACTTAAAGTAATACATAAGGCTAAATATTGAGGGATGAGAAGTCATCCCTCGATATTTTACTATTAAAAACATGGAAAAACTTGGATTAATACAAAAAATAATTCTCAGTTATTATGAAAAAATAAAATTCAGAAAGCTCGATCCTGTCGACTTTTCGAGTTTTGCTAATAATATAAAAAAAACCATGGTTATTCTTCCACCAGAAGATGAGCTTAATAAAAACATAATAGATGATATCAAAAAATTTGCAGAAAAAAAATATTTTCCGGAAATTAAATTTATCGGTTTCGAGGATAGTAATTACAAGTTCCTACAGGATTTTGACCATATCGATAAAGTAAGATTCTCGACGATACCTGCTGGCGAACAATTCAAGATAATATCGAACAAGAACTTCGACTTATCAATAGATATGAATCATAAATTTTGTCCCAAATGCGCACTTCTTGGGCTATTATGCGATGTGCCTAAAAGGGTAGGGTTCTCTGATAGATATGAAAGCCCATATTATAATTTGATTTACAAGGGAGGATCATTGAATAAATTTACAGAATTCATGGAGGGTTTAAAAAATTGAAAGAATTATCAGTTTTAGTTCCGGCCTATAATGAAAGCGAAAATCTTCAGCCTCTTGCAGAAGAATTTGCTAAATTATTGAAAAAGAAAAGACTAGACGCAGAAATTATAATTATCGACGACGGGTCTTCTGATTCTACATATCTTGAAGCCAAAAGACTTGCCAATGAGTATAAATTCATTAGAGTTGCTTCTCATAGAAAAAATATCGGCAAGACAGCGGCATTAGTTACCGGCTATCGAATTAGCGATGGCGAATATCTTGCGATTTTCGATGCTGATATGCAGTTTGACCCATGGGATGTTCCCAAAATGCTAGATAAGGCTAAAGAAGGTTACGATATCGTTACCGGAAAAAAAGTTGGCAAATATCAAAAGCCATTTATATCAGGTATTTATAATTGGTTTTGCCGAAAACTTTTTAAGGTACCTGTTACCGATCTCAATTCCATGAAGCTTTTTCACCGCGATGTAATGAAAGGTTTACCTCTTCGCGATGATTGGCACAGATATCTCGTTGTTCTTGCTCTGGATCAAGGCTATACAGTTTCCGAGGTCGATGTTAAATTATCACCTAGATTGCATGGAAAATCGAAATATACAGGCATTTGGAGAATGTTTATCGGCTTTTTTGACCTACTGGCAGTCTGGTTCTTACTCACCTTTACGCGGAAGCCGATGCTGTTTTTCGGGACTTTAGGTCTTTTTGCATTGATTCTAGCATTTCTTGTTGGTGTCTTTGCTCTGGTTCTTAGATTCGGTTATAATACAGGTTACAGGCCGCTTCTCACATTGATAACGCTGCTTGCACAGGCTGGATTTACCTTATTTATCTTTGGTGCGCTTGCAGAGATGATAGCATCTTTGCGCGAGAAGATAGATTTCATCCATAATGGCAAAGCCAGGAATGTAAAATCCAAGTCTAAGGTGCCGTACAAGAAAGAAAAAAGTTATTCCAGGAAATCTTCCCGTTCAGATTCCCAACCAGATAAGAAATCAAATAGAGAAAGAAAAAAAGTTGATAAAAAGAGAATTATCGAAAAGACAAGCAAAACTGAAAGTCGAGATAGGATAGATAAGCCAGATAAACAAAATAAAATTTCCAAAACCAAAACTCAAAAGAAAAAATCTATCGAAAAACCTCAAAAAGAAAAATCACAAAAGAAAGAAAAAATAGATTATGGCAGGACAAAAAGAAGATCTAGTACAGATTTGGAGATTCTAAGAAAACAAGAGAAACAGGACGAAATGCCACAGAGCAATGCGCCGTCTTATGACCGCGAGAATTTGAACTATGGCCGTGAACCAAGGCGTTCTAAAAAGCAGGATTAGAATTGAAAGGCAGAAAATACAATTTTCTGATAACTGGTGGCTGCGGTTTTATAGGCTCTAATATCGCACATCATCTCATTCGTTTGGGCCATAATGTCAGGATAATCGACAATCTCACAACTGGTAGATTGCAAAACATTAAAAGTATATTAGAGGCCATCGATTTCATCGAGGGAGATATTCGCGATATGTCTGTTATCAGAAAATCTGTCTCAGATGTGGATTTTGTATTTCATACTGCTGCTTTGGCATCGGTACCTGAATCGATCAAAAATCCTATGAAATGCCTTGATATCAATGAAAAAGGAACGCTGAATTTATTAGAGGGATGTAGCTTGGAAGATATAAAGCGAATCATTTTTTCATCTTCGGCTGCAGTATATGGCGATTTGCCCGATTTACCAAAGACAGAAGAATCGGATTTGAAACCGTTATCACCATATGCTGTTAGTAAAATAGCGGGAGAGTATTATTGCAAATGTTATTATCACAACTTCGGATTGGAGTCGGTTATTTTAAGATATTTCAATGTTTTTGGCCCAAGGCAATTGCCTAATTCTGATTATGCTGCTGTTATTCCTAAGTTTATTGATAGAGTGAAACAAAAAAAACCGCTTACGGTGCACGGCGATGGAAAACAGACGAGAGATTTCATATTTATAGAAGATATTGTCAAAGCAAATATGACTGCATGTTTTTCAGAAGGCATAGCTGGACAGATTTTTAATATTGCATCGGGCGAAAGCATCGAGCTTTTGAAACTAATCGACTATATCAGAGAACCTGACACAAGAATATTTTTCGAAAAGCCCAGGGAAGGTGATATAAAATACTCGAGCGCAGATATCACAAAAGCCAAAAAGCATCTTGGCTTTGAACCCAATATTAGTTTAGATCGAGCTATTTCTATTACAAAAGATTATTTTTATAATTCATGAAAGATAAAATAAAAATATTGAACTTCCCACCGAGACGGGTTTTGAGTTTCGATATCGAAGAATGGTACCATGCAAACTATAATGGCTACGACTATAAGAACCTACAACATGCCGAAAAAAGACTGGATTATCTTGTCCCGGAGATTCTCGAGCTTTTGCACAAATCTGGCAGCAGGGCAACTTTCTTTGTACTTGGAGAAATCGCAAAAATATCACCACATATCGTTAAGATGATAGATAGAGCAGGTTTCCCAATAGGGTCTCATGGGATGACCCATCGTCTTTTTCATAAATTGAGTAATGACGAGATCGAATCTGAACTTAAAGAAAGTAAAGCAAGGATTGAAAATATAATTGGCAAGCGAATAAAAGGTTTTCGCGCGCCATGTTTTGCAATCGATATCGCCCGATATGATGTGCTAATCGATCAACTTCAGAATCTTTTCTATGATTATGACTCATCGATTGTTCCTGTTAAATATTTGGGTGGCGGTCATAGAAACTATCCTGCCAAGCCTTTCAAAATCAAGAATATAGTTGAATTCCCGTTAGGTTTTTGGGCAAAAGGTGGTTATGGATTTGTTCTATCTGGTGGCCATTTTAGGTTTTTACCATTAAGGATGATAGAAGCTTTTATAAAAAAGCAAATCCAAAAAGAAATTCCAGTAACTCTATATCTTCATCCAAAAGACATCGACCGTAATAATCCACGGCTTCCTTTGTCTTTTTTATATAATATAGTTCATATGTTCGGAGTAAAAAAATCCAAGAAAAAGCTTGAAAAAATGCTATCTGAATATAAATTCTATGCGATTGAAGATTATTTTCAACACAAAGATGAAAAATTAAATATTGCTAATAAAGAAAAGATAAAGGAAAGATAATGAATGAAGGAAATAAAAAGAATTTCAAATACTTTTGGGAAGGTTTATTCTTTCTAATAATTTTTATATTGCTGTTTATGGTTTTTAATCCAGTTATTTTTACTGGCGGCGATAATGGCTACTACATTGGGCTTTCTCATTCAATTATAGAAGAATTCTCTTATAATACATATTGGAAAGTCGGTACTCCACCCGAGACATCTATTCCACCTGGTTATCCTTTGATTTTGGCAATAATCCAGTTAATATT
Source organism: Candidatus Zixiibacteriota bacterium (assembly GCA_046542255.1). Taxonomy (GTDB): domain Bacteria; phylum UBP14; class UBA6098; order JBKHBT01; family JBKHBT01; genus JBKHBT01. The sequence goes on from JBKHBT010000007.1 coordinate 21,479, forward strand.
CGGTGATAGCCTAATCCCAATGAAAATATTTTCTCTTCTTTGTTATTTCATTGCTTTATTCTTTATTTACCGTATTCTCCAATTATTTGATGTTAATCGTTTTATAGCTGGTGGTGCTGTGCTTTTTATGGCGCTTTCCCCTGTTTTGAATGAATATAGTCATTGGGTTTTGACAGAAGCGCCATTTTTATGTTTTGCAGCAATTGGGATTTATATTTTAGAAAAATATCTTCGTAGAGAAAATAAAGAGCTAATTCTCTTAATATTATCAGCCGTTATTATATCTTTCGCGGTTTATATTAGGATACCAGCTCTTACTATTCTGCCTGCCGTTTTTTTCTATATCTGGCTCAAGAAAGATATGAAAAAAGCCTTGATTTTTGCAGCCATCGTTTTTGTAATTCTTCTTCCATGGGGTCTTAGAGTAGTTTTGACTCCTAATCCAGATGGGAACCTCTATTATCAAAACATCATGCAAGAAAAAATGGGAACGGGGGAAGACACAAGCACTGGTGTGACTGGACTAATATTGAGAATACCGGAGCATTTTTGGAAGTATGCTACCGACAAAGTTCCAGCCTTGATGATACCACAGAGATTTTATACATCTGAACGTGGTTGGATCGATATTTTTATTGGAGGTTTTATTACTTTTCTGATATTAATTGGTATTTACTACTCTTTCAAAAAGAAGCAGTACTTTTCATCACTGTTTATAATCTTTACTTTTGCATTGCTTTTTATAAATCACAGCGTGAGAATCCGATATCTTATTATTCTATTTCCCTTTATGATTCATGTCATTTCTCGTGGTGCAGAATTTATATTTTATCAAATTAAAAAGGAAAAATTCAGCGATTACATAATGGCTGGATTATTATTCATAATTATTATTTTCGCTACGATTGAATATCTTCCAAATGCCAGAAACAATTTGCAGATTATGAAAAAATATGCTATGGGTCAAAAATTTGCAGGCCTGCATCCTGTGTATCTCAGGTATTTTGAAACCGCAAAATGGGTAAAAAATAATACTCCAGAAGATGCTTTAATAATAGCTAGAAAACCTCGTCTTTTCTATGTATTAAGCGGTAGGAAATCAGATATCTTCAAGAAGAATGAGAATAAAGAAGTTGTGATAAATGATATTTTAGAGAGAGATATCGATTACTTGATAATCGACCGAATCCTCGCTGAGACTGGCTACTATCTTATTCCTGCTATAGAATCAAGAAATGATATATTCAAAGCTATATATAAAACAGCTGAACCAGAAAACTATATTATAAAGGTAATTAAAGAGAATAAATGAAAGTCTGCCACGTTGTTACAGCTTTTGCCAGGAATGAAAAAGACCAGTTCATCACTCCATGGATGATCTCCATGCTAAAACAACAGCAGAATATAGGAATTGACAATACTGTATTTGCACCAGCATGGAAAGGGCTAAAAGCCAATATATTCGAAGGTATAAGAGTAAAACGTTTCAGATATTTTATAAAGAAGTTCGAAGTATTTTCACATGATAATTCATTCCCATCACAGATTAAGAATAATTTCTTATATGCTCCTCTTGGATTATTTTTGCTTTTTTTTGGGGCGATATCCCTGGCAAGATTATTGAAGAAAGAAGACTTTGATTTGGTTCATATCCATTGGCCATTGCCACTATCATTGATGACTGTTTTTCTGCCGAAAGATTTACCAATAGTTTATACTTACTATTCGGCTGAAATTGTATTTTTTAAGAATTTAGCTGCACCTTTGAGATGGTTCTTTAAAGGATTCATCAAAAAGGCAAAAAAGCATATTGTAATTTCAAGCTATACAAAGGAAATATTCCATAAGAATTTCCCCGAATTTGAAGTCATAACTATTCCAGCATGTCATCAGTTTCCATCAGAAATTAGAGATGCTAAGTTTCCCGAAAAAAAGCCATATAGACTTCTGTTTGTTGGTAGATTAGTTCCAAGGAAGGGCGTAAGATATCTGATTGAAGCTATGGCTTCTTTGCTCGAAGAAATCGATGTCGAGCTGACAATCATTGGCGATGGTGTACTATTTGATGAACTATCAGATCTTGCGGAAACCCTGAAAGTAAATGATAAAGTCGAATTTTTTGGTTTTGTATCGCACGAAGAAAAACTCAAGACATACTATAATTCAGATTTATTTGTTCTTCCAGCATGCTTCGATGACAATAATGATACCGAGGGTCTGGGGATGGTTCTTGTCGAAGCTCTTTCTTATGGATGTCCTGTCATCGCTTCGAAAGTTGGCGGAATCGTGGACATAGTCAAAGATGGCAAGACAGGGCTATTATTTGAAGAAAAGTCCCCCGAAGCAATCAAAAATGCTGTTCTGACAATATTTGAAGATCCTGAGCTGTATATGAGATTAGCCCGAGACGGCGCAGAATTCGTAAAGGCAAAGTTCGATAGCAAAAATATTGCAAAAAGAATTATTAAGGTATATGAATCTGCAATTCGATAGATATTGTTTTTCTTGTCTAAATCTAAAAATTTGTTTAATTTATATTTTGTGAATGCGCTATTTTGAAGCTCATATATTTGGATAAAGGAGTAAATCATGTGCGGAATTATTGGATATATCGGGAAAAGGGATGCTATACCAGTTCTAATAGAGGGCCTAAAAAGGCTGGAATATCGTGGCTATGATTCAGCAGGATTGGCTGTTTTGGAAGATGATGGACTTAAGATCGAAAAGGTAAAAGGCAAGATTGCTAATCTTGAGCAAAAATTGGAGGAAGACCAGTTTAAGACAAATCTTGGCATTGCCCATACTAGATGGGCAACTCATGGCGAGCCAAATGCTATAAATGCTCATCCACACACAGATAGTTCTGGCAAGATAGCGGTCGTGCATAATGGTATTATCGAAAATTATAGCGTTTTAAGGGAATATCTATCCCGACGTGATCATAAATTTACAACAGATACCGATACGGAAGTTATAGCACATCTTATTGAAGATTTCATGGAGCAGGATGGAGTTGATTTCGAGGAAGCTATTCGATTGACACTCTTGCAATTAGAAGGCACATATGGCCTTGCTATGATTCATGAAGATTATCCTGATCTAATATATGCTGCAAAGCATGGTAGCCCTCTTATAATCGGTATCGGAAAGGATGAAAATTTCATAGCATCAGATGGAACAGCGGTGATGAGGTATACCGATCGAGTAATCTATATCGAAGAAGGTGAAATCGCCAGAATATCCAAGGATGAATATGAGATTTTTACGCTTAATCGAAAAAAGGTCGAACCACGCGTAGAGAAACTTGCACATGACTTACATGAAATCGAAAAGAGCGGATATGCTCATTTTATGCTCAAAGAAATTTATGAGCAACCCAGGACAATGACAAATTCGTATCGTGGTAGGCTCAATATCGAAGAAGGCACTGCTAGATTAAATGGCCTTAAAGATTATCTTACGAAATTGAAGGATATAGATCGAATAATAATAACAGCCTGCGGGACTTCATGGCATTCTGCTCTGATTGGCGAATTTCTCATAGAAGAGCTGGCCAGAATTCCGGTAGAGGTCGAATATGCCTCCGAATTCCGTTACAGAAGCCCAATACTCGATAAAAACACAGCCGTTTTTATGATAAGCCAGTCAGGTGAAACAGCGGATACCCTGGCAGCACTTTTGGAAGCCAAAAGAAAGGGCGCACCGGTATTTGGCATCGTAAATAAAGTCGGTTCTGAGATTGCGCGCAAGACAGATGCAGGAGTTTATATACATGCCGGGCCGGAAATCGGCGTCGCTTCGACAAAGGCTTTCACTTCTCAAGTAATGGTACTAACTTTAATTGCTATCTTGCTCGGTAGAATGCGCGAATTGCCAATTGCTCGAGGAAGACAACTGATTGGAGATATTGCTAGAATACCGGATCTTGTCCATGCATATTTGAATAAGGAAACCGAAGAAAAACAAATTCCAAAGCTTGCTGAAACATTGAAAGATGTGAGTAACTGTCTATATTTAGGAAGAGGAATAAATTACCCTGTTGCTCTTGAAGGAGCACTTAAACTAAAAGAGATATCTTACATACACGCAGAGGGTTATCCTGCTGCCGAAATGAAGCATGGACCAATTGCTCTTATCGATAAAAATATGCCTGTTGTATTTCTAGCTACTGAAGATGAACTCTATCCAAAAGTTCTGTCAAATATCGAAGAAGTACGATCACGTGGGGGAAGGGTTATCGCGATAGCTTCAGATGGTGATAATGAAATTAAAAAACTGGCTAATGATGTCATCCATGTGCCGAAAACAGATAGATTGTTTTATCCTCTTGTGATTTCGATACCTTTGCAGCTTTTGGCATACCATATTGCCTTATTAAGAGGATGTAATGTAGATCAACCAAGAAATTTAGCAAAAAGCGTAACGGTGGAATAATGGAAAATACACTTGTACTCGGAATAGACACATCGTGTAAAATCGGCTCCGTTTCTTTGAGCGAGGGGCAAAGGCCACTCGGTGAGATATCACTAGAGATATCCGCAAGAAGCTCTGAAAAAGTCATGCCAGCAGTGGATTTTCTCCTTAAACAAACCAATCGTGATAGAAGAGATATTGGACTTGTGGCCTTATCGATTGGACCTGGTTCCTATACAGGCCTCCGAGTTGGTTTGTCTACTGCCAAGGCAATATGCTATGCAAATAATATTCAAATGGTAACCGTTAATACCCTACACGCACTTGCAGAAAGGCTTCCTTTGGCTTTCTTTGCTGTAGCACCGCTAATAGATGCGAGAGCATCACTGGTGTATTCTGCTCTGTATAAATGGGGCGAGGAGAAAATTCCTACAAAAGCAAGAAAACTCGATGATTTCATCGATATGCTGCCGGATGATATGGTGATATTCACTGGTTTGGATTTAAATAAATTTGGTGATAAAATTAAAGAAAAACTCGGCGAAAAAGCTGTTCTTGCGCATAATTGGGTACGCTTCCCATCGGCTCTTGTAGTCTCGCATATCGGCTTTCCAAAATTTCTTGATGGAGATACAGCAGATATCGATGGCATCACCCCAGAATATCTTCGTGATTTTATGCCTAAAAAATAAAAAGGCCACTATGAGAAATTATTATATTTCATGCGCTTTATTAGTAATTCTGGTCTCTTCATTATTTACTACTTCATTTGAAAAACCATACAAAGTTGATATTGTGAGCAAGATGCAGCTTCGAGCAATTATTCAAAGTGGCGCAAACATCGAAAATACAGGCAAAGATTGGGCAAAAATAAATGCCGATATAGATGCTAAAGAAGAGCTTATGTCATTAGGTTTTGAACTAACCGAGCTTGTTGATACTTCAAGAATCAATATGCTTCAAACCAAAAGGCTTCTCGATTGGGGAAGCTATCATACTTATGCCGAGCTTACCTCATATCTTGCAGATATCGAATACGACTATCCATCTTTAGCAACTGTTTTTTCTATTGGCGAATCGGTCGAGGGAAGAGAGCTATGGTGTATCAAAATCTCTGATAATGTATCTACCGATGAATTCGAACCAGAGATTTGCTATATCTCGACAATACATGGCGATGAACCTGTAGGAACAGAACTGCTCCTGGCCCTCGCTGATTCCCTAACAAGAAATTATGGCGTTTGTAGCGATATTACTAGATTAGTCGATTCATGTGAAATATACCTTATACCACTTATGAATCCTGATGGCTATGTCGCCGGAAATCGGCAGAATGCAAATGGAGTAGACCTAAATAGAAATTTCCCCGTCCCAGATGGTGGAATTGGCGATGATGGCACATATACTATTCAGACCGAAAACCAGAGAATCATAGATTTCTATGATTCAAGGTATATCAATTTTACAATCAATTTCCATACAGGTGCTCTTGTTGTCAATTATCCCTGGGACTATATTTCAGATGATAGCCCCGATCATGAACTCTATATCCAGAGAAGCCTGGATTATTCGACTCGAAATCTCCCAATGTACACTGGCTCCTTCCCACAAGGCATAACCAATGGCTATGATTGGTATGAAGTGGACGGCACCATGCAGGACTGGACATATCACAACTTTGGAGATTTACATTTAACAGTCGAGCTTAACAATACCAAATGGCCACCAGCTTCAGAATTGGATGAGCTTTGGGAAGACAACTATGAGGCGATTCTTTTCAATATCTCAAGGTCTTTGATGGGAGTCAAAGGAATAGTTACAGACTCCATAACTACTGAACCGCTCGGAGCTTTAGTTACAATAATCGATAATGACAAGAAAGTAAGATGTGATCCTGCTGTGGGCGATTATCACAGACAGCTTCTGCCAGGAAGCTATAGCCTTCGTTTTGAATGCGATGGTTATTTTTCTAAAGATATTTCTATCGAAGTTCCGGATACTGGGGCTTCTATTTACCATATTATGTTAGCTCCATACAATACAGATACTCTGTACTTTTGCGATTTCGAAGATGATGACGGGTCTTTGAGAACGATATCCAGCATATACTATCAGGACTGGCAGTGGGGTGCACCGATGTCGGGGCCGGGCGATGCTTATTCTGGTAGCAATGTCTGGGGAACGAGGCTTATGTATGATTATCACGATTCATCGCAATCGAGATTGGCTTTGGATATCGATTTATCAGGAATCGATAATGCCATTTTGACATTTTGGCAATGGCATAGATTCCAGGATAGCAATCTATATGGATGGCATGACGGTGGAAATGTCAAATGGCATTCGGAAGGAATTACACAGCTTTTAATCCCTGATGGTGGGTATAATGGCACTATATCAGAGTATAATCTACATATACCAGATGAGTTAGCTTTCGTAGGAGACAATGGTGGTTGGGAGAAAATTAGTGTGGATCTGAGTGACTATATTGGCGAGAGCGGCCAGATATTTTTCGATTTTGGTTCTTCCAGCATAAATACCGAAGCTGGATGGTTCATCGATGATCTTTTGGTAGTAACAGCCTTACCACTTGAAATTTCCAGTGATAATAAGCCAAAACCATCGAGTATTGGGGTTAAAGCCTACCCAAATCCATTTAACTCATCAGTTTCAATCGAATTGGATGGCCAGAAAAATGCCTGTATATATGACCTTAATGGCAAATCTATCCACCAATTTGATGAAGCGATAGGCCATATCAATTGGCAACCGGAAAGAGATTTGCCATCAGGCGCTTATATTCTGAAAGTTGAGCAAAGGGAGTCAATAATTCTGATGTATATCAAATAATTTAGTCGATTTTGTATCTAAGAAGAGCTGCAACGCCTTTATTATTATCCAAAATCTTATTTTCACCTGGAATAAATTCGACATGTGCAGATATCGATTCAGCTAAAGATGTCAGCTCTTCAGATAAATTCTCATCCAGGCCTTTTTTGATAAAGAGCGTATCGACCTGTCCCATTTGAAGAGCTTTCATAGTATCGACTATGCCGGCAGAAGCAAGGCCGCCTCTATAGACTTCTTGTCGAAGAATTGAGAGAGCTTTTTCTTCTTGCTGTCTTTCGAGTTTTTCCATTTCTGGGGTGATTTTTTTCAGAAAATCATCATCGTTGTCGCTTAGGTCCCAGGCAATTTTGCCCATAACCTTATCTTGTAGGTGTTTCGGAAGGTATTGTTCCAATTTGGATATTATTCTATCCCTTCCGGCAAGCAAGATTCTATTAATTTTGATATCTCTGAATATCTTATCAGCGTCTTCAGCAATATTTTTGACAAAATGTATAACCTGTTCTCGTCTTCTTCTTTGATAACGCATTTGTGACCAACCGCCCACTTTAGTTAAATGGAGAATATCGGTTTTCATCGAGTCCAAAGATTTGAGAGTTTTACCAGCGGCTAACAAGATTCTTGCGCCCGATGCATCTGCCATTAAAACCCCTATAGGCTCATACTCATCCAGCTCTAAAGCCAGGAGCCTAATATGTGCTTCATCATCCAAAATCATTATGGATTTTTCAGGCGGTTGCATAAGTTCGATGCCTTTTATGTAATCTGAACCTAAGTCTGCGAAAAAAGCAATGCCCTGAGGCTTTTCATTCCAGATATTGTCTAAATAGTCATTCAAGAAAGATATAGAAGTTTCTATGTAATCCTTTTGTTGATCATCGATATTTTCTGATAATTCATTAGCTTTTGTTTCTATCCACTTATCAACTTCTTCTTTTGACATATGAAGATCGATATAAACCGAAAGAATTATTCTCTCATTTTCAGCCAATAGTGATAATTCTCTAAGGATGTCTTCCGATGCTCTCATAATAAATATCCTTTGTTTAAAATTAGAATTGCTTTGTTTTTATAATGATTAATATAACCATAATAATCCATATGGTTATATTTATAAGGAACGATTTATCCTTGAAAAGAACCTTTTCCGGGTTTTCACCCTGTTGACTGTGGAAAATCAGATATAGATATCTAAAAATTCCATAGAAAACAAATGGTATAGTAAGGCCAAGTGTTCTTGTACCAAAATGTTCTATCGTTTCGGGTGAAAATACATATAGTGTATAGGCCGTCATTGTAGCGGCAGTAAGCACGATAAGGAGGCTATCGAGAAATTTCATGGAATATTTCTTTAGTACCGGCCTTGTCGATTTACTTCTATCTATATTGGATAATTCTGCTCTTCTTTTTGCTGTAATAAGAAATAGCGCTAATAGCGAAGTGCAAACTAGAAGCCAGGAGGATATTTCGACATTTATAACAAATGCGCCACCAACAGCCCTTAGAACAAAACCCGCTGAAACTGCCATAAGATCCCAAATGACAATCTTTTTCAGCCATATTGTGTATAATATATGTAGTATTATATAAGCGATGATAAGAATGAAAAATTCGGTATTAAGAAAATAAGACCAAATGCCAGAGCATATCCAAAGGCCAAAAGCCATAATGTATGCTAATGGCAAAGGCAAATTCCCAGAAGCTATAGGCCGGAATCTTTTGATGGGATGTTGTGTATCATTATTCTTATCCAAAATGTCATTAAAAAGATAAACTCCGCTGGCTGCCATACAAAAAACTATAAATGCATAGATGGTTGTGAGCAAGTAGTCTAATTGAAGAAAATACCCGGAAAAAACGACACCTGCAAAAACAAATGTGTTTTTAACCCATTGATGCGGCCTGAGTGATTTTATAATTGCCTTTATCATATATTGAAAAATATAAGGCATACCCCTTTTATACAAGTACATTTTTCACAGAATAGAATAATTATGTGCTAAGTTGCATATTTGGCATAAAAATGGACATTATATGGTTCTTTATGCAAAATGGGCTTGACTTTATTGTTAAAAGTTATTTATTTTCTCTCTAAATATTTTTGTTAAGAAGGAGGAAAATGTTTGCAATAGTTAACATAAAAGGCGATCAAGAAAGATTAGAAATCGGTAGAAAGATTTTGGTGCCTTATATGTCAAAAAAGAATCCTGGTGATGAAATAATCCTTGAAAATGTGATGCTTTTATCCGATGGAGATGAAGTTGAAGTAGGACAACCATATATCGAAGGTTTAAGCTTCAAAACTAAAGTCGTAGATCATGCAAGAGGCAAAAAAGTTATCGCTTTCAAGAAGAAAAGGCGAACAGGCTATAAAAGAAAAATTGGCCATGTCCAAAAATATACAGAATTAGAAATTCTCGAGATGCTAAAAGGCCAGAAGGTAGTTGCATCCAAGCCTGCTGAAGAAAACAAACCACAAAATAATAATCAGAAAGAACAAGTTGACGAGTCACCCAAGGAGGGTTGATCGTCTAGTGAGACATTATATTAAATCTCTTTTACTACTGGTTGCTTGTATTTTGATCGCACAGGAGCCTGCAGCTTATTCTTTGCAGGAAGAAGGATTCATAAAGTCCATAGTTATTAATGGAAATGAGACTACTTCCAGAGAATTAATTCTGTCCAGTACCGGTTTTTCTGTTGGAGATAAAATCACTGTTGCATCCTTGCAGCAAGGTGTCAAAAATCTTTATAAAGTCGGCCTATTCGAGGAAGTAGTAGTCGATTTGCAAAGCCGAGATGATGGATTGATTCTAATTATTGATCTGGAAGAGCTGCCAAGAGTTGGTGAAATTCTATTCGAAGGCAATGACAAATTCAAAACCAGCGATCTCTTAGAAGAAATTAATATTTCTATAGGGCAGCCTATCAGGGAGCTGGATGTTTTTCAAGCAAAACGAAAGATGAAAGAGAAATACATCGAAGCTGGTTACAATCTTGCCGAAATTAAGCATGAGTACCTGCAAGCGAAGAATGACTCTATAGGTTCTGATAAACTCGTCTCGATCAAATTCATGATCGATGAAGGTAAAAAATCATATATCGAAGAGATTATTTTCCATGGTAATGATGCTTTCAAAGATAGCAAATTGGCCAGGCAATTCGATGAAACACATGAAAAGAAATTCATCATCAGAAAAGGCCGCTTCGACAGAAATGCTTTTGAAGAAGACATCGATTTAGTAATCGAATTTTATAAAAATAATGGATATCCTCTTGCCCAAATTGTAAGCGATACCTTTTATCATGATAATGAAAATCCAGAGAAGATTTTAATTGAAGTAGAGATAGATGAGGGCGGGAAGTATTATTTTGGCGATAGCTATACCGCTGGTAATGTAATCTTCAGGCAGAAAAAGATTCTCGATAATCTGACTTATGTTAAGGGTGATGAGTACAGTACAGAAAAACTAGATGAGTCACTATTTATGGTAATGGAACCTTATCAGGAAGACGGCTATATTTTCTCGAGAGCAGTGCCCAAGAAATCATTCAGAAATGATTCTATCGACATTACATATGAAATATTTGAAGGACAAAAAGCTTATGTCCGCAAGGTTTTGATAGAAGGTAATGAAAAAACATTCGACAGGGTTATTCGTCGTGAACTGGCAATCAGGCCCGGCGATATTATGAAAAGAAGCCGGCTGATGCGTTCTCAAAGAAATGTTTACTATCTGAATTACTTCGAAGAAGTAGTTCCAGATGTGGTTATTTTGGAAGATGGACAGGTTGATCTTGTATTTGAGGTTATTGAAAAAAATAGCGGAAAATTCCAGGTCGGTGCGTCTTTTAATTCGCAGGATAAACTAATGGGTACAATAGATATCGGATGGCCGAATACTTTCGGACGGGGCTGGGATACAAATTTCCAATGGGAATTTGGTAAAGAAAGGACAAATATCGTTTTGGGATTTACTGATCCATGGTTCCTGGATACGCCAACTTCTGTGGGTATAGATCTTTATAGTAAATTATGGAGATGGACAAGCTATTATACAGAACAGAAAGTCGGTGGTTCAGTTAGACTTGGACGAAGACTTAAATTCCCTGATGATTATTTTTCGATCTACGGAAGATATTCGCTTCAGCAGATAGATTATTTCGATTTTTCCAGCAGCTACAACCCTTCTATGGCATATGACCTTAGGGTACAGGATTTCCCGAGACTGGAGTCTTCTATGCGAATGTCGATTATAAGAGATTCACGGGATTCGAGGCTTTTCGCTTCCAAAGGTAGCAAGAATTCCTATGCGATTGAAGGCGCTGGGCATTTCCTCGGCGGTGATATAGAATATCAATCTCAGGAAGTTAAATCAGATTGGTATATTCCGATATTTAAGTATCTGACCGTAGTTATTAAAGGAAGATTTCAGTTTGTAACCAATTGGGGCGGAAGCGAAAAGGATATTCCCTATGCCGAAAGGCTGATACCTGGTGGCGTTAGCTATGATGGCCAAATACGAGGCTATGCAGACCGCTCGATATCACCGATCGATACTGTCTATTACTATGATTCTACCGTCACACCCGACCCAAGTGGTAATTTACCATTGGTCGATGAGTCGTCATTTTTAGAAGGCGGAAGAGCTCTTTCAATCTATACTGCCGAATTGAGAGTGCCTGTCAAGAAAGACCAATTATATTTTTCAATATTTGCAGATGCTGGAAACACATGGCTTTCAACAGAGAAAATGAGAATCGATGATTTATATAAGTCCGCTGGATTAGGTGTAAGATTTTCATTGCCAATGATCGGAGTTATGGGACTCGATTTCGGCTATGGATTCGATAGGCCTAATGGTGGAGATTGGGAATGGCATTTCCAAATAGGACCAGATATTTAAACATTTTATAAAAGGAGGCTCGAAATGAGACGAGTTTTATTACTATCAATTGCCATGATTTTGGCTACAATAGCATTATCCGCCGATATCAGAATTGCGTATTATGACAGTGAGCAGATCAGGAATGACTGGTCAGAATTTCGCGATGCACAGGGAAAATTTGACAAAGAAATGGTAGAATACGAAGCTGAAGCGGATTCAATGCAGAATGAGCTTATGGAACTTAGAGCTGATTATGAAAAGCAATCTATGATGCTATCTGATGATAAAAGAGTCGAAAAAGAGAAAATTATCATGCAGAAGCAGCAGGAATATCAGGCATTTTTGCAGCAGGTTTTCGGTGAAGGTGGCCTCGCAGAGCAAAGAAACCAAAAGCTAACTGAGCCACTTGTGGAAAAAATCAGCGTTGTATTGCAAGAAATGGCAAACACAGAAGGTTATTCACTTATACTGGATGCTTCTGGAGCAGTTAATAATATCGCATATATCGATGAATCATTAGATATTACAGATAAAGTCGTGGAGGAACTAAAAAACTAAAAATGTTACTTGCTGATATTGCCAAAAAATTAGACCTTAAAGTAACCGGGAATGGAAACGTAGAAATCTCCGGGGTCAATTCTATAAATAATGTCAAAAGTGATCAAATCACTTTCCTGAGATCATCAAAATATGCAAAGCATCTTGTTGATAGAAAACCTGGTGCCATTATTCTAAGAGAAAAAGACGATGTTTTTGAAAGAGATTTCCCAAAGCTCTATTCATCCGATCCGGAATTCAGCTTTCTGGAAGTAATCAAGATTTTCCATCCTCAGGTAAGGTTCGAAGACAAAATTTCCGATACAGCAATTATTTCAAAAACAGCTACAATCGGAACAGATGCCTTCATAGGTGCTTTCGTTTCAATCGGGGACGGAGCGATTATTGGTGATAATGCATGGATAAACTCTAATGTCAGTATAGACAAAAATGTCAAAATTGGAAATGATGTAAAAATCCATTCGAATGTTACAATATACAAAGAATGCGAAATTGGCGATGATGTTACCATCCATGCGAATTCGGTTATCGGCTCTGATGGTTTTGGGTATCTCAAAAGAGATAAGCAATACAAAATTCCGCAATTGGGTAATGTAATAATTGGCAATGATGTTGAAATTGGCTCAAATGTCTCTATCGACAGGGCAACCTTTGGTTCAACAATTATCGAGGATAATGTCAAGATTGATAATTTAGTCCAAATCGCTCATAATTGTAAAGTCGGTGAGTCCACAGCAATTAGTGCTCAGGTTGGACTTTCCGGGCATACAGTAATTGGCAAAGATTGTCTTATAGGCGGACAAGTTGGCTTTGCCGGCCATCTAAAAATCGGCGATGAATCCATAATCTATGCCCAATCAGGCATTGCAAAGTCATTTCCACCCAGGTCGACTGTCTTCGGCACTCCGGGAAAGAATTTCAAACAGTATAAGGCCGAGATGATGGCGATAGCAAGGCTTCCGCGCTATATTGAAAGAATAAAGGAAATCGACAAGAAAATCAAAGATTTAGAATAGATTTCATAGCAGAATGTAAAGAAGGTTCTATGGAAAAACAGACAACAATTAAAAAGATGGTCGAGATTTCCGGTATTGGATTGCATACCGGCATGAATGTTAAACTTCGCTTTCATCCTGCACCAGTTGACTCATGGGCTGTCTTCTGGCGAAGCGATATCGGCCCCGATGCCAAAGTCAAAGCGATATACGAAAATGCTATCGGAGAACATAAATTAGGAACTATACTCGAAAAAGATGAAGCCAAAGTACAGACAGTCGAGCATGTGCTTGCAGCTATCAGCGCTCTGGATATCGATAATATCCTTATCGAGCTGGATGGGCCAGAACCGCCTGTGCTCGACGGCAGTGCTAAGCCTTTTGTGGATTTACTTCAAGAAGCTGGTATCGTTGAGCAGAATACGAAAAGAGAATACTTTGTCGTGCGTGATGTTATTGAATTTCACGAGCCTAATCGTCCTTCGGATATTCATGTTATACCTTTCGATGGCCTTAGAATTACGGCAATGATCGATTTTCCCGAAAAGCCAGCTCTTAGCACACAATATACAACTATGCAATCCAAGGCTGATTTTCCTTTCCATTTTGCTCCTGCCAGAACTTTCTGCTTCCTTTCCGATGTAGAAAGGATGCTATCCGAAGGTTTTATTAAAGGCGGCAATCCCGATAATGCACTGGTAGTAGTCGATAAAGAATTTACGAAAGAAGACGAGGATTTTCTCCGCAAGAATTTCCAGATAGAGAAAGATGCAAAGCTATTTGGTAAAAAAGATGCATTCCTTAATAATGTTAAGCAGAGATTCTATAATGAACCAGTTCGCCATAAGGTAGTCGATATGATGGGCGATATACGCCTTTTGGGATTTCCTATGAAGGGCCATATCATTGCCGGCAGGCCGGGGCATCCTGTCAATGTTGCACTCGTGAAAAGAATTCAGAAGCAGCATGATAAACTTGCCATTGCAAGGAGCTTTGGAGGTGGCCAGGAAGGTGTCCAGATAAATGTCGATGGAATCGAGAAGATATTGCCACATAGATATCCATTCTTATTAGTCGATAGAATGGTCGATTTTGAAGAAGGCAAATGGGCTATGGCAATCAAGAATGTTACCGCAAATGAACCGTTCTTCCAGGGACATTTCCCTGGCCATCCTATTATGCCTGGCGTTTTGATTGTGGAAGCTATGGCACAGACTGGCGGTTTTCTGTTGCTGAATGCACAGGATATGCCGGAAAATAATGTTGTATATTTTCTTGGAATCGACAAAGTTAGATTTAGGAAACCAGTTCTCCCAGGCGATCAGCTGAAGATTCGAGTTGAAATGGTTACTTTCAAAAGAGGACTTTGCAAATTCAAAGGCATGGCTTATGTCGGTGATAACCTTGTTTGCGAAGGCGAATTTATGGCCTCACTGGCTGAGAAAGAATAAATAGATGGAGTATTATGAGTGAGACAATTTTAATACGAGATGCTGGTAAATATGCTGGCGAAATGGTTACTGTGCGTGGATGGTTGACTCATAAAAGATCACATGGCAAAATTAGTTTTATCGATATGAGAGATGGAACTGGTTTTATGCAAGGTGTTATGGCAAAAAAGGATGTTTCCGAGGATATTTGGAATAGGATTGAAGATCTGACATTGGAGACATCGCTTGCGATGACTGGCAAAGTTAATCCCGAAAAACGCGCTCCCGGCGGATATGAACTTCATGTAAATGATTTAAAAGTCTATCAGATTGCAGATGAATTTCCAATACAGCCGAAGGAACACGGTATAGATTTCTTGCTTTCAAATAGGCATCTTTGGCTTCGTTCGAAGCAGCAGGTGGCTATACTAAAGATTCGCGACTCTATTATTTATGCTATTCGCGAATTTTTCAAAAAGAGGCAATTTGTCCTTGTCGATTCTCCGATTCTGACAAGCTCGGTAGGCGAAAGCTCATCAACTTTATTTTCGACAGAATATTTTGATTTGGGTAAGGCATATCTTGCTCAGACAGGTCAATTATATCTCGAAGCAGCAATTTATGCCCATAATTTGGTCTATTGTTTCGGCCCGACATTCCGAGCTGAAAAATCTAAGACCAGGAGGCATTTGACTGAATTCTGGATGGTGGAAGGCGAACAAGCGTTCTATGATAATGACGAGAATATGGAACTTCAAGAAGACATGATTACTTATATCGTAAATTATGTACTCGAAAACAATAGGGCAGAGCTGGAGATTTTAGAGCGAGATATTGAAAAATTAGAAGCCATTAAAAAGCCTTTCAAGAGATTGCCCTATGATGATGCGATAGATTATTTAAAACAACAAGGTTCTGAAATCCAGTGGGGTAGTGACCTTGGTGCAGCTGATGAGACTCTCATTTCCAGCCTCGAAGATAGCCCGACATTTGTGATAAATTACCCCAAAAAGGCTAAGGCATTCTATATGAAGGAGCATCCCGAAAGAGATGACCTAGTGCTTTGTTCCGATCTATTAGCCCCGGAAGGATATGGCGAAATAATCGGTGGCTCGCAGCGCGAGGAAGACCCGGATAAATTAATTAGAAGAATAAAAAAGGAAGGCCTCGATCCAAAGGCATATGGTTGGTATTTAGACCTTAGAAAATACGGCTCTGTACCTCATTCCGGCTTTGGCCTTGGAATAGAGCGAACAGTCGCCTGGATCACAGGAAGGCCGCATGTTAGAGAGATGATTCCATTTCCGAGAATGATTCATCACATTTATCCATAATTAATAGAAAGAAGGTGGTACTTTGTTTAAGAAATTCTTATTCATTGCCCTCATATTCGGCATTGTGTTTGCTGGATGTGACAAGAAAGCCAAAGAGAAAGATGGCGAAGGTACAAAAACTGAGCAAACCGAGAATAAAGCTCAAGAGGTTGGAAACAACCAACAGCAGCAGAAAACTCGCGAGCAACAGCAGGAAGAACAATTTGGCGATATACAACTTACGCCAGAAAAAGTATCTAATACTGTTGAAAAGCTTCCGGCATGGGTCGAAGCGACTTCGAAGTACTCTGCTGAGCTTAGCCAGATTCAGGATCTTGGTATGGAAGACGGAGAGTCTTTCGTAGATAAGATTCCGGGACTCAAAAAGGACCTCGAAGCAGCTGGAATCAATCCAGATGAATATTTCCCGGTTCTCGAGAAAGTTCTTCAGGGACATATGTTCTTGAGAAGTAAGGAAATGTATGCGCAGCAAAAAACTCAGTACGAAGAACAGCGCAAACAGATTCAGGATAAAGTCGATGACCCAGAGATTCCTGAAGAGGAAAAAGCACAGTATAAAACCATGCTTGTTGATTTTGATCGCCAGATCAAGATGTTCGAAGAAGGGCCTCCGGGATTCACAGAAAAAGAAATCGATATGATTGCCAAAGAAGCCGGCAAGATCGATCAAATCCTTCAACAGATGCAGCAGCAGCAGCAGCAACAGCAGCAACAGCAGAGACCTCCACAAGGTGCTGCGCCACAGGGCGGACAACCACAAGGTGCTGCGCCACAGGGCGGACAACCACAAAGAGGAGCTCCACCTCAAGGCAACTAATTAGAATAAAAATTATGCCGAAACAAGACTTTACTTCGAGTGAAGCAATATTGCTCCGGAAATTTCCCTACAAGGAAGCCGGAGCAATATTTACTTTATTCACCAGAAAATATGGACTGGTAGATTTTATTGGGAAAGGAGTCTATTCATCTAAAAACTCGAAGATGGCTTCTGCTCTCGAAGCTGCAAACTTGATTGAGATTCAATATTTCTACCGCGAAGGTAGATCGCTTCAGATTCCAAAAAGAGTGATATTGAAAGATGATTTTCATTCGATAAAAGAAAACTACGATAAATTCTTTATGATTGCCGGTTTATTCAAAGAAATTAGGCAAATTATGGCCAAAGAAGATCCACATAGAGATATTTTTATTGAGCTAAAAGCTTTTCTTAAGCTTTTCGGCGATTTGAACGATAGTGATTCAGATTTCGCCATTCTGAAATTTAAAATTTATCTTCTCGAAGAGCTGGGTTATTTGCCAGATTTCAAAAATTGTTCAAGATGCAAAAAGGCAGCTGAACATTTCAATTTCTCGAGAAATAGCGGATCTCTTTTGTGCGATGATTGTCGTGGCTATGATTCGAATCTCATCGAATTAGATGGTGGAAGCATCGAACTTTTGCGGAATATTCGTACAAGTCTTCATATCATCGAAGAAAGAAATCCCAATATGGAATCTCTTTTTGCAGAAATACTGGAATATATTCATTCGCGAATTAGATAATCAAATAAAACATCACAACTCCATAAAAAAAGGGCACATTATCTAAATGCACCCTTGTGAATTTATATAATCCAAAAGATTATGTTCCAATATTCCAGCTATCGAGATATTCTTTCTGTTTCGGAGTTAGTTTATCGATTTCTGCTCCCATTGTTTCGAGCTTGAGAGCAGCGATCCACTCATCGATTTCTTTAGGAACATCCGAAACTGTGACTTTCATTTCGTCTTTGTGCTTGACCACATACTCACCGGTAAGTGACTGAAGCGCAAAGCTCATATCCATAACCGATGCGGGATGGCCTTCGGCAGTTGCAAGATTTACAAGCCTGCCTTCGCCAATCAAGAATACATGTTTCCCACCTGGAAGGATAAATTCATCAACAAGATGGCGAACATTCTTTTTGATTTCGACAGCATATTCTTTGAGGTCTTTGGTATCGATTTCGACATCGAAATGGCCGCTATTTGCTACAATTGCGCCGTCTTTCATATCGCGGAAATGCTCAACACGGATGACCGAAGTATTACCAGTAATAGTAACAAAGATATCACCGATCGGGGCAGCATCACCCATTGGCATGACTTCATAACCGTCCATTTTTGCTTCGAGAGCGCGAACTGGATTGATTTCAGTAACGATAACTCTTGCACCGTGGCCTTTTGCACGCATTGCAAAGCCGCGTCCGCACCAGCCATAGCCGGCTACCACGACGGTTTTGCCAGCGATGAGCATATTCGTTGCTCTGATTATGCCATCAAGTGTTGATTGGCCAGTACCATAGCGATTATCGAAAAGATGCTTACAATCTGCATCATTGATAGCATAGACCGGGAAAAGCAGCTCGCCGCTTTTTGCAAGCGCTTTGAGCCTGATTACGCCGGTGGTTGTTTCTTCCATAGATGCGATGATATTCTTGGCTTTGGTATCGGCATATTCTTCGTGAAGCACCGAAACCACGTCAGCACCGTCATCATGGGTGATATTCGGGTCATGTTCGAGACATGCGCGGATATGTTCATAATATGTTTTTGTATCTTCGCCATTAATCGCGAAAGTTTCGATGCCAAAGTCTTCGACCAGCGAAGCTGCGACATCATCTTGAGTCGATAGAGGATTCGATGCGCAAAGCCTCAGGTGTGCGCCACCGGCGGTGATTGTTCTTGCCAGATTGGCGGTTTCGGTTGTAACATGCAAACATGCAGCAACTTTAATGCCTTCGAGTGGTTTTTCCTTTTCGAATCTTTCTCTAATTTTGCGCAGGACGGGCATTTCACGTTCGGCCCATTCGATTCGGCGTTTGCCTTGCGGCGCCAGAGACTTGTCACGAATGTCAAATTTCATTTTTCCTCCTTGTGACTCTTATTATCAATCTATCAAAGATATAAGAAGTTTCGAATAAGTAAAGGAAAATTAGAATTTATTTGGTTCGGGCAGTTGCTTTTCAATTTGCATGGGTAGTGATAGGATCATTTTGGTAGTTTTTGTTGTGGGGTGATGTATTGGTTTGGGGTTTGGGGAGGTTTTTGATGCTTTATTTTCGAATAAAAAGGGAAAATTTAGAAAATAATCTATTTTTTTTGGAAATTAACCTTGCTGATTTTAGAATTTGCACCTATTTTATTTGCATATGAGTTAAGATGAAAAAAGAGAAATATAAACAATTGTTCTTATCACTCTAATTTGGCTGTATAAGAACAATGAACATACACAGGCGTTAGAGCGCATTTAAAAATAAGATAGTGTGGAATGAAGGTTGATAAAGATGAAGGTAATATTTTAGTTTTTATGATGTATAGATTTCTGTCTTTGGGTTCCAATACTTCAAAAATAATTAACGACATTTCAACTAAATTTGACACATAATGGTGTAAGTTAAAATTAGAATTAAATACTATGGATATAATCGCAAAAACTACTTCAAAAAAGATTTTAATCTCAGGGGTATTTGCATCGGGTAAATCTACACTCGTGAAAAAACTAACTAATAGATTAGTTTTTGAAGGAATCAAAGTTAACACCGTGGGAGAAATACCACGTCGATGTCCTTTTGCTCTAAATCAGAATCAGACGACTCTAGCTTCTGCGTGGTTGATTGGCGAGCAAATTAAAGCCGAAGTTGAAGAATCGATTGGTAATTATGATTTACTAATTTGTGATCGAGCCATACCAGACATTTTTTCTCATTCAATTGTTTTGAAGAGAGAAGAAAAACAAGCAACACTCTCGACAATAATAAGTCTTGCAAAAGCATGGAGCAATACTTACGATTTAGTCTTTTGGGCAAAGGCTGACCCTAATTTACCTATTGAGACAGATGGTGTTAGGGTACCTGATAAGAAGTATCAGTTCTTTTTAGAAAAGAATATTGAAAAGGCCTTTGCTATGATTGGAATTTCTCCAAAACTTTTACCTCAAAAAACTGAAGATAGAATTGAATATGTTTGTTCCAAAATATATGAGCTTCTCGATAAGTAGGAATTAACTAGAATCAAATGGAAATATCTGAAGATAAGCTGAATAACAAATTGCGGGAACGAATCTCGAATAGTAATTCAATAATACAAACATGCTGTTATTCGAGACATGTCTATGAAAAGATAATTTGGCAAATAACCGATAAGTGTCCCCTAAATTGTCAATATTGCTTCACTCCTGGAAGCAAACCAAGTGATATAAGTATGGATTCTGCGCTATACCTGTTAAGATATTTGCGGGAGAAGTACCCATGGAAACACCGCATTTTATTTGCAGGCAGAGAGCCTTTGCTCTATGATGGTATCGAGAAACTAATTCTTGAAGCTACTGCTAACAGATTTATTTGCTCTCTTTCAACAAGTGGAGAACTTCTAACCAAATATTTTGCTGAAAAGTTGAATGACTCAGGATTACAAAAAATAAATTTTACTTTAAATTCTTCCGATCCGGATATTCATGAAAAAAGCAGAGTAGGTTCACAACATTCTAAAGTTGTAAAAGCAATATCATTGGCTTTGGATTTTGAGTTTGACGTGAAAGTTAATATTGTTGTTGATGAGAATACATACCCTAGTCTTGATGATACCTTAAAATTTTTGATTGGATTAGGGGTTCATAAGATAACTTTAGGAATGCTACATCCATTTGGGAAACAATCTGTTCCAAAGGCAAGATATAATCAAATGTGTTCATGGATTTACAAAATTCTAAATAAATATCAAACATTAAACGTTGAATTACTCTTTATTCAACCACCAACCGGAATAGAGTGCTTTCATTTACCAAATTGTCCAGCACGTAAAGGACTAATTGCAATACTCCCAAATGGCAGAATAACTAATTGTAACATATTTACAAATCCCTTTGATCAGCATTTCATTGGAGAACATATAATGGAGGAATATAAATATGAATAAATTAGAAGTATGGATGAAAAGTATTAATCAATTAAATTTGATCATACCCAAATTTGGTTATATTCTTGATGAATTTTTCCACCCTTCCCACGGCTTTCAATCAAAACCTGAAGATGGAAAATTTAGCATTATCAGTCATGCTCGTTGCATTGAGGCAAGCCATGCTTTAACACTCAACAGTGATTTAGATTACGCACAAGAAGATGCACAGAAAATGATTGCCAATCTTTTTTTAAGTCAGCGTTGGACGACTGGAGAGTCAGAAAAAATGATCCAATATCCAATTTCTGTTGCGATACCTTCGCTATCTTACATAATTCACCTTGTTGATGATACTGATAAACTGACTGAATTAGTATCAAAGAACTTGGGTTCGTTAGTGGAATGGATTGAATATATTGAAACCAAACGACTTTCTGATTCACCCTACGAAAGTGATCCTATGCTGCATGGGATGTTTTTATACCGTGTGCGTAAGGCATTTGCTGTTCTTGAGAGAGACTGGATTTTTAAGTTAGCTAAGTTTAAAGATAAGAATCCAAACCCTAAAAAATATTTTGAAGACGTCCTAAGAAAACCAATCAAAACTCTTGACAAGTTTATTAAGGAGAGATTTTATTACTTTATTTCAATGTGTTCGGCAATTCCAATTAATGAGGAAGATGCTTTACAATTAGCATATTTGGTTTATTCTCTAGAGGAATATTCAACATTTAGAAATGACGTACTGATTGAACATGCATTAGAGATAGCTTTGACAACCTTATTCAGAAAAGATAGTGTACCAAGACTTCAACTCCTTTACAGGGACAATAAATTAAATATTTCAGGAACACCTATTGAGGTATTGACTTTACTTTCCAAAACTCGTTTGGTAAGAAGGCATTTTGACTGCTATTGGAATGCTTTTCATCTTGCATATGAGTGGTTAAAAGCAACACAAAGGGATGCAATTTTTAGTGATTCTTCGGTTCCTTGCTGGATGGCTGAACCATGGAGAGGTGTTGGTAAAGCAGAAGCATGGATAAATGCTGCTGTGATCGAATTTTTTACCTCATATAATGAAATGCTACATGAAGTATGCGCAAACGAAATAAATATTGAGTTTGGGGCTACCACAAGTCAACCCAAATTTCAGTGGAAGCAAATAATTGATTTTAAAGAATTCAAAAAAGAGTTAGAAACAGCTTTTTTCCCTTTAATAAAAGAAGATCTTAAAAAAAAAGGAAAATTAAGAAAAGCATCAATCATTCTATTTGGACCAGCTGGGACATCAAAAACTTCGATAGCTAAAGCAATTGCATATGAACTTGGAATCCCATTTGTTGAACTTAAACCACATCACTTTGCTGAAGAAGGAACTGATGGTGTGATTCGCAGAGCAAAAGATGTTTTCAGATCATTATTTGTAATGAGACGCTGTCTAGTTTTTTTTGATGAAATTGACGAACTTGTAGCTAGTAGAGATCGGGATGTTGAGCAAGAAAAAATTGGGCGGTTTATTACCACAAGTGTATTACCGTGGTTTCAGGAACTTAGAGATTTAGCACAGATTGTATTCATAGTGGCGACAAACCATGTGGAAAACTTTGATCCTGCAATAAGAAGACCAGGACGCTTTGACTATGTACTTCCTATTGGTCCTCCAGATAGAAAAAGTAGAAAAGAACTTTTATTAAAGCTTTTAGAAGCCGATATCCCAGATAAGAACTCACGTGATGAAATTATTAATATCCTTGATACGAAGGTTAATGAAATTAAGTATGCTGTCAAAATAAAAAATAATGATGACAATGAAAAAATTGAAAAGGTATCATGGGCAGTTACGATTGGAGAACTAGTCAGTATATCAGAAAGTATTGTCCGAGATCGTAATATGAATCCAAAGAAGAATGATTCCGCTATCATCGAAAATGTAGTCGGCCGTTTTGCAAAAAAGCCGCTTATCCCACCTGAGGATATGGTTAATTTTAATGAACAGATTGAGAAATACAAATATCCATTATAGGCAAGAATGTCATCCACAGTTATCTTTAATTAAGATTTTTACATCACAAAGTTCAATTGAATAAATTAATGGATATTGAAAAATTAATAGAGCGAATAGTTGACCTTAAAGAGGATATCTCAGCACTAAAACAAATTGAGAAAGAAATACTAAAAAAATACAGTTTTGGTAATATTCATTATTCCCTTTTATTTGATGCATTTCTCTCTGATCCTGTAGAATATTTTTCAAGGAAAGTTGGGTTAGA
Source organism: Candidatus Zixiibacteriota bacterium (assembly GCA_046542255.1). Lineage (GTDB taxonomy): Bacteria > UBP14 > UBA6098 > JBKHBT01 > JBKHBT01 > JBKHBT01. Next base: position 45,138 of record JBKHBT010000007.1, read on the forward strand.
AAAGAATACATCGCTTCCCAAATTAACTAAAGCTATAAAGAATGATACCAATAAGCAGAGAATTCTGAGCACAAGTATCAGCTCGCAATTGCGAAACCTCTATGAGGCCTGGGTTTTTGGAGGCATATTGAAAAATCTAGCAAGTTCGATTATTGAACCAAGAGATTTATTCGGCACTTTAAAACTAAATGGTATTACGTCAAGTAGCAGCGCATCAATTATTGCAGGTATTGAGAGTAAAAATAAATTGGCTATTTTCTTAGATACCCCATTACCGCCAAAAGATTATGTTAGTGGGGAAAAATATAGATCACGTCCCGATCTAGGTATTTATTTGGTTAAATCGTTTGAAGGTGCACAACGCGATAAGTTTTCACCAACTTCAAATTATTTACAATTGATCGCTTTAATTGAATGTAAGGAATCAACAGTTTGGCCATGGACAAAAAAGAAAATAATAAATCCTTTAAATCCTATACCTGAAAAGATAGAAGTAAGCCACCTTGAAATGTTAATGTATTATGAGAAACTATATACACCGCCACTATTTTTTCTTTTATCAAGAGTTCAGACCCCCAAAAAAGCATTGAATACAATAAAAGAAACTAATATTAGATTTTTCGATAGCATAGGATATAATGAGACAGTATTAGAAAAAGTATCAGATGAAATAAGAAGTATTGTGAATAATAAAAACGCGCTCTAACACGCAATAAAAAAAATAGGGCAGGAAGTGATAAATTTTAACTTTAAGATAAAAAATGAAAAGTTTTGGTTATATGTAAAAGAAAGGTTTCAAAATGCCCTACGTTTCTTATTGCCAACCGTTGTCAAATCAAAGCCAAATAAATAAAAAATGCACTAGCTTATCTTAACCCTCTTCCTTAAAGCGAAAAATGAAGCAATATTCATCCCAGTTCAAAGCTTTACAACTACCCTCAAGATATATCAAATCACCCCAAATCAAAAAGCTTCACCAATTTTGTTCTGATTTCACTCAAATCTGTAATTTCGCCTAATTTTCCAATAACTAGGCTTTTCTCGAGCGTTGCGATTTTGTTGAGTTTCAGCAGTGAAGGAAGCTTTAGGCCATTTATTTCATTTGGTTCGAGTTTAATTGAAAATTCATCATCCAAATGGAGATTTGAAGTAAAAAATGCCACGATTACATCATTATGCGATACTGCTAATACCAAAGCAGGCCGCATCTTAGAGCCAGTAAGGTCGGTAAAAGGAAATGGAAGCAGGACAATATCTCCAAACATCATCAGTATTTTACCTTGAGATCAGATTCTGTATAGTTTTCTGGCTCATTTTCAAGGAAATCTAATGAAGAACTTGATAGTTTATGAATTCCCTTTGTCATTAATTTATCTTCATATTTGCGATAGATAAACTGCGCAAAATCATTTACTTCTTTTATTTGAGCTTCGTCGAGGCTGTTTAAAATATCGATTGTATTAGAAATTATTTCACTTTTTGTCATATTTCCTCCTGACTATTAATATATTAATCAGTAAGTAAATTTCAAGCTTATAAAAGATTTTATATCAAAAACATGTTTCATTTCAGTTCGAAGCTATTCATCACAAAACATTTTACGCAACAGAAACCGGGCAGTTATCAGGCTTAGCAATAGGGATTGGCGGCATATAATATTGTAATCCACCGCTTTAAAGCAAAGAAATCTCCCTAACATCCGAAGCTAAAATCCAATAGCCGAGTATCGCCTGAATGGTTTGAGTTTTTCGGTTGTTTATCATGAGATATTTACTTTATAGATCTGTTCAACCTAACTCAACCTTTTATATCAAATTTATCAATACTCGCAAATTCTGTGAATTCTTTCCTTGGTGGACGTTCTTTCTCGTCATTTACCTGTTTGTCTGAGAGATTGTCGTGGTCTTTGTAATCGCCGTGTTTACCTACATTTATCAGTGTGATTACGTCGTATTCTTCCGGGATATCGAGTATTTCACGGACTTTGTCTTTTTTATATCCTGCGATAGCATGTGCCACAAGGCCCATTTCAGTTGCTTTTAGCATCATAATTCCGACAGACATACCGACATCGAATTTATAATAGTCCATACCTTTGACAGAACAATCGAGGTCTTTTTTCGAGATGACTGCAATTATCATTGATGCATCATAGGTCCATTCATTGCCTTTCATCATTGCATCACGCATCTTCTCGAGCATTTCCTTCGACTGGACAAAAACAAATCTCCAGGGCTGATTATTAAAGCATGACGGTGCCATCTTTGCAGAATTGGCCAGCCTATGGATCATGTCCTTCGTTATTTCAATTGGTTCCAAAGCCCGGTAAGAACGTCTTTTCTCAATTAATTCATCAATTTTCATTCTAATCTTTCTTCTATAATTTAACTTAACAGACCTTCGATAATAAGCTCGGATGCTTCATCCTCATCCAGGCCACGAGACATAAGCGTTTCGAGCTGTTTATTGTCAACGGAGCCGATTGCTGCTTCATGTGTGATATGAGCCTTCGGATTCTGCACATCGACAATAGGAATTGCCATAGCCGTTGCATTATCTTTGACGATTTCTTTACAATCGACATGTCCACGAGAATAAGCACCGGTGGCAGTCATAGTATTTTTGATTTCGGCCCGGGCATTATCACGAACAGCAATCTTAGAAGTAAGGACACCGCGAGAACGCTCGCCTGCCAGATGTCCGATTTCATTTATCTTGATGACATCATCGCCTTTGCCGCTGATTTTGGCTAGCATATCGATAAGGCCATTTTTGGCGGCTGTGGCTTCGTATTCCATATCGATCAAACCAACGCGCCCTTTTATGAGATCGAATTCTGTCTTGAAACTGGAATTTTCGCCAATATCAATTTTTGCTTTCGCTATGACTTTGACACCGCCATGTTTACCATGTACATGCTTTTCGAGATAGCTATAATTGGCATTTTTGCCAAGTTTAATTTTGGCATCCATAATATGCTCGACATCTTCGGAATTAGCAAAAACGCAATGTGCTAAAATGCCGATGGATGCACCGTCATTTATATTCACATCGAGATTTATCTTTTGAATGCCACTTTTGGGTAGCATTCCAAAGCAGATATGCACTTTTTTCTGGATTTTTACACCTTCATCGACAGAAATTTTTGCATTGATACCATCCTCGACTTCTTCTACATCGACATTTAATCCCGGGACAGCGGTTAGGCCCAGTACTTTATTATGATTAACAACAATATGCGCCGCATCTGGATCGTGGAGTATGGAAGCATCTGTGTCTGTTTCATTGTAGAGTGCAGTCATTTTTTGTTGATCGCTGAGTTTCCTGAGGTCTTTCATGCCGCACCTCCTATGAATTCATCATCCGGCTGGTTTTTGTGATCGCAGGGTTTGCACTTTTGTCCAAAATCTACCATGATTTTATCGACATTGCCTTTTTCCATTAGCTTTCCATTGCAAAGGAGAAAAGCATGTTCAGCCTGTTTCAAAACAGCTTCGGAATGGGTGATAAGAAGTACAGTAGCACCCATTTCTTTTAGAATACCAACAGCATCGAAAATTCTATGAATAGATTCGATATCAATACCGGAATCAGGCTCATCGAGAATAGCTAATTTGGGCTCCATTGCCAGGATCGATGCCAGCTCGACTTTCTTTCTCTCGCCACCGGAAAGGGTCTTATCAACAGCCCGGAAAAGGTATTTATCAGGACTAAGCCCAACCTGCTCCAGAGCTTTTTTTATTCCCTCTTTGGTTTTGTCTTTGGCTCCAGATTTAATAAAAGAGAAGACCGATAGCCCTTCGAATCTGGCAGGCTCCTGCCATGCCATTGTAATTCCCATGCGGCTTCTTTTATCTATATCCAATTTTTTCAATGATTTGCCATTGAATAAAATATCTCCTTCAAAATCACGGTAGCCGGAAAGACCCATTATCGTATTTGCAAGAGTAGATTTTCCAGCACCATTTATACCAACAACGGCATGTACATGGCCTTCCCAAAAATCGATAGTCAGGTCATCGAGAATTTTCTTGCCGCCAAGCTCGAGTGATAGATTATTGATTTCCAATATACCCATTTGTATCCTTTTCTTGTAATATATTGTTGTTTAGGCAATTAGTTCTTTTAGTTCATTTAATACTTTATCTACATGACCTTTAACTTTTACTTTATCGTAAGTTTTAACGATGTTTCTATCAGGTGAAATTATATAAGTGCTTCTCACAACACCCATTTTCTCATTACCACGGCTTTTCTTAAGTTGCCATGAACCATAGTCTTTAAGAACTTTCTTTTCTTCCTTATCCGAAAGCAAAATGATTTCGAGATCATGTTTGTCAATAAAACTTGAAATAGCTTTTAGTGAATCCGGCGAGATGCCAATAATTACTGCACCAAGCTGCTCGAATTCATCCTTCATTTCGGTAAAACCGAGAGCTTCTTTAGTGCAACCACTGGTATTGGCTCTGGGATAGCTATACAAAATTACCCACTTGCCCTCAAAATCTGAAAGGCAAACTTCATTTTGATTGTGATCAGGCAAGCAAAATTCTGGCGCTTTTTTTATATCTGCCATCTTAGCACCTCACAAATTTTCAATCATATCCATGAATTCGTCAAAATCAGGCTGTTCTTTAATATTATATTTTTTTATCAAAAGGACTTTGCCTTTATCATCGAGCAATATATTGATCCTTTTGGAGAAACCAAATTCTTCGCTGAAGATTCCAAGATCTTTGGCCAATTTACCATGAGGCCAGAAATCGCAGAGAAGGGATAGTTTTTCTACCTTCATATTATCTGCCCATGCCTTTTTGCACGGAGTATGGTCGATACTTGCTCCGAGTGGGACAATATCTTTAGCCATAAAATTTTGAAATCTTTTTTCGATGTCTTGCATCTGCTTGGTACATACGCCTGTCCAGGCGAGAGGATGCCAACTTAGCAATATTCTTTTACCTTTGAAATCAGAAAGCTTGACCATTTTGTCATTTTGATCCTTGAGTGCAAAACCATCAATTTTGTCGCCAACTTTAATCTGTCCCATCAATTACTCCTTTTATAACATTTTCAATCACTTATTGATTATACAAAAATTTTGTAAAGATTACAACCTTAAAATTCGTACAAATGCAGATTTATGTACATAAAAACAAAAAAGGCCGGTTTTCCCGGCCTTTTAAGTAAATATGTGAAATTAAATTAACCTTTTTTGAGAATATCGACCATATCGGTTTTTTCCCATGTGAAGCCTGGCAGTTCTCTTCCGAAGTGGCCATATGCTGCTGTTTTTTGGTAGATAGGCCTTAAAAGATCGAGATATTCAATCATGGTAGCGGGTTTTAATGGGAAATGTTTTCGAATCATTTGTGTTATATCATAATCATCGATTTCTCCAGTTCCATAGGTTTCTGCAAATACAGAAACTGGATCTGCAACTCCGATACAATACGATAATTCGATGAGGGCTTTCTCAGCCAATCCTGCAGCAACTATATTTTTGGCTATGTATCTTGCCATATATGATGCAGAACGGTCAACCTTCGTGGGGTCTTTTCCCGAGAAGGCACCGCCACCATGGGAGCCAACACCACCGTAAGTATCGACAATGATTTTTCTTCCGGTAAGTCCAGCATCAGCGACTGGGCCGCCAAGGACGAATTTGCCGGTTGCATTGATATAGAATTTCGTCTTATCATCGATAAGTTCAGCAGGAATTACCTCTCTGACAACATGTTTAATTATATCTTCTTTGAGAGTCTCGTATTCTACATCTGGTGTGTGCTGTGCTGCGACTACTAATGCAGTTAGATGAACAGGCTTACCATCCTGATATTCGATTGCAACCTGAGTTTTGCCATCCGGGCGGAGGTAGTCGAGTAGGCCGTTTTTGCGAACTTCAGATAATTTCTCGGCAAGACGATGGGCCAGAGTAATGGGCAATGGCATAAGTACATCGGTTTCTGTACAAGCATAACCAAACATGATGCCTTGATCGCCGGCTCCTTGCTCGCTGTATAGCCCAGCACCATCATCGACGCCCTGTGCAATATCAGCCGATTGCTGATCGATTGATGTAATAACTGCACAGTTCTGCCATTGAAAACCAGCATGAGGGTCAGTATAGCCGATTTCCTTTATTGTTTGGCGAGCGATTTGGGGTATATCGACATAAGTTGTTGTAGATATTTCACCGCCGACCATAACAAGCCCGGTTGTCGCAAAGGTTTCGCAAGCGACTCTACCATTAGGGTCTTCTGTTAAAACAGCGTCTAATACTGCATCAGATATCTGATCACAGACTTTATCCGGATGTCCTTCAGTAACCGATTCGGATGAGAAGATGAAATTCTTTTTCATTTTTTCTCCATTTCTAATTTTATACTAATCAACTTCGTTTTCTCTTACAGCAGACCAGTCTCCCAGATTGACACTATGAGCACTACCTCGGAAAATGGCATGATTACCAATTATTGATGACCCAATGAGGGCATTATAGACGAGTGATTTATTTCCAATAATCGAATCCTGCAATATAGAATGTCTTATCTCGGCATTCTGCCCGATAGATACATTAGGCCCGATTACCGAGTTTTCGACAGATGCTGTATTATCAATATTAACAGGTGGTATGATAACTGAATTCTTTGCAAAGGGATAATTGATATTTTCTTCCAAAAGCTGGCGATTTGTTGTCAGTAAGGCTTTAGAAGTCCCACAATCGAACCAACTATCGATTTTTTTCCATGTAAAATCCAGCTCTTCTTCGATCATCATGGCAAGAGCATCGGTTAATTGCAATTCGCCTCTCGTAAAAGAACGCTTTTTCCATAAAATATCTAAGTTTTTCTTCAGTTCGGTAATGTTATTTATGAAGTAAACACCTGTAACAGCCCAGTTAGATTTGGGATTGTCGGGTTTCTCTATAATACCAATTACTTTATTTCCATCTACTTCTGCAACACCGAATCTTCGGGGGTCATCGACTTGCTGAAGGCCTAAAACATTCTTTTTGGATGATAAAATTTCTTTCAGATTAGTTTTGACTATTGTATCGCCAAGGATAATCAAAGCATTGTCATCATCATCGAAAGCTTCGAGAGCCAACATGACAGCATAACCGAGACCAAGCAATTTTTCCTGAGCAATATATTCAACCTTGATTTTATTGCCATATTGCTCGTTAATATATTTCTTAATCTGTTTTGCGAGATGGCCAACTACAATAACAAAGTCATCGATTCCGCTATCTAAAATATCATCCATAATATGGCCCAGAATAGGCTTTCCGGCTACTGGTAGCAAAGGTTTGGGCCGTGTCTGTGTAAATGGGCGAAGTCTTTGCCCAACTCCAGCGACTGGTATGATAGCTCTCATAAGAAGCTCCTCTTAATCATTAAATAATTCAAGTTGCTGTTTTAAATGTTCTATTATTCGAACAGGCATAGGATCGACCTGATTGAGAATAGCCAGGTAATAGCTTATAAAATCACCGATTTGAATTATACTCATGATTCTTTCGATGAGAGTATCGCTATCATCTTCTATAGTGATACTTTCAATTCCCATTTTTTCAAAAATTTCTTTAGTAAAATTCATTCGAAATTTGACTTTTCGATGAATATCTTCGTCCATTATGAAAATGGGCACAATTCTATCTTTCAGGAATTCAATCTTGTTCCAACCTACAATTTCATTATGGTTCATTTCGGGGAATTCGTTTGAATAGGCTAGCATTTTCGCATTCTCTTCGATTTGTCCACGAATTCTAAGGCCAACAGAGTTCCAAACTTTGGATGATGTATATATTATAGGAAGTTTATTATGCAAAACATGAGCTATTGCTTTCGCATGATTCCTTTTTCTCTCGACTTCCCTCTTAAGATGATCAAATTTTTTAATAAGCTTTTTGGATGCTTCTTTAAGCTGATTTTGCCGATCTCTGATAAAACCCAATTCAGACAGAAGAAGCAAAACAGCAGTGAAAGAGTAGCCCAAAGCAGCCCTTGGCTGAAAACCTTTTGGCAATTTCACCAATGGATATCCATTATCCTGGCAAATTTTCTCCAGCTTCCCATTTGTCGAAATGCAGATAATATTATTGGTTTTTTCTATTGCCTGGCTCATAGCTGAAAGAGTTTCTTCGGTATTACCAGAATAACTGGATACTAATAGCAAGGTGTTTTTGCCTACAAAAGCGGGTATATCGTAAGTTCGATTAACCATAAACGGTATTTTCAGCTCGCTTTCGGAAAAAGCGCGAACAAGGTCGCCGCCAATGGCAGAACCGCCCATACCTAATAGTAATATATTATCGATAGACTTCGAATCGATATCATCGACATCGCTCGAACGAACTATTTCGATTGCCTCCAATATTTGCTCCGGGAATTTCAAAATCGATCGATACATCTCTTGTGGGTCGATTGAACGGTATTTCTGTGGGTTTTCGAGAATATCCATTATACCTCCATTATCTTCGAATATCCTAAATAGTATAAAATATATACTTTCTTAATAAAGTCAATTGTATTTTGCACGGCTGCAATATCGATGACAAAAAGCAGACTTTTTATTTTTATGCAGTTGACATGATGGAATGATAGATTATATTTTGGTCTATGATTCGTGAGCTGAATATCATATCTGGCAATAATACTTCTGCAAAACTTTCAGGTTTTATTTGCTATTATTTTGTTATTATGAACAAAGTTTTCTATGCTTTCTCTTTAGTTATGGAAATGACCACAATATGACGAAACTAATCAAGACAATAGCTGATAAACTCCAGAAGAAATTTGATGAGTCTAAAGATAGAAGTTTTACACATCTCTATGGTTTTTCTAAGAGCCTGCTGATAAACGAGATATTAAAAGAAAAAACAATTATTATAGCTCCGGAGTTGGTAGCGTATGCTTTATTCTATAATCTCAAAAAGCTAGGAATAGAGCCGATATTTTTCCCATCTAATTATGTTATGCCTTATGAGAACAAACCACCTGAGAGTCAATTTGCTGCATTTAGGATAAAATCATTATTCGAGTTTAAGAATAGTCCTGAGAGGCCTTTGATAGCTACTCCAGAAGCAATATATTTCCCATTGATTACACCTGAAACTCTCAATCGTTATTCCAAAACAATAGAAATTGGTCAACAATTAGAATCTAAAAGCATTAAAGAATTTTTGATTTCTTCTGGTTTTTGGCGCGAGGATTTAGTAGAGCTTCTTGGGAGTTTCGCTTTAAGAGGCGATATATTAGATATCTTTTCTTCAAAATATCCAGACCCTGTTAGGATAGAAATGGGATGGGATGAAGTTGAGAAGATAAAGCTTTTCGCAGCGGAAAATCAAACATCTTATACCGAGCTTGAAAAATGCGAGATACTTCCGCCGAGTGAGTTTTTCCAGACAGAGAAAAACAAGGGTGATCTCGAATACGATGTAATGGCTGAGGGTTTATATCTTCTTTGGTGTAATAAATTAGAGCAAAATGTATCCAGCAATGATACTTGTGGTTTGGCTAAACACTATGCAAAGCATTCGATTATTTTGGAACCCGATGAGGTTCATGCACAACTTGTCGAGCTTTTTGAAAAGGCAAAAAAGAACTTTATGCAACTACCCAAGAGCCATTCTTTTGCAAAACCAGCGGAAATCTTTCCAGACCCAGACACAATAATGGACGATCTTTATAAAATCTGTATAGCAAAAGAATCGAATGAAGCATCGGTTTTTTTTACCGAGGATACTCATAGTTTTTATTATTCCAGTGTTTTACGCTCGAATGTAAACGAAGGAGAAGTTACAGCGGTAACTAAAAGCCCATCTGGACTCGATAAACTGAAGAATCTTCGTGATAATTATCCACTAATTAATCATATTGGAGATTCATTTTGGGGTGGCTTCCTTTTTGATTCAGATGAAACAGGGAAAATCGGCTTTTTGACCGATAGAGAACTGGTCGGGCGAAATGTGCCACAGCCGAGAGTTCATATATATCGCGAAAGCAATGCATTTATGTTTTCAGCCGGTCTTGAAATTGGTGATTATGTCGCACATCAAGATCATGGAATAGGCCGATTTCTGGGACTTAAAAGCATCGAATTCAAAGGCAGGCCATCCGATTGCCTGGAATTGGAATATGCAGATAATCAAAAATTGCTCGTTCCGATTGAAGATTTTCACCTTGTCCAGAAATTCCATGGTGTCGAAGGTACAGTCAAGCTCAATAAACTTGGCGGCGGAGTATGGACAAGGCAAAAGAAAAGAGCAGCCAAGCAAATAAGGATACTTGCAGGAGAGTTGCTACATCTTTATGCATTGCGGAAAAGCGTAGATGGTTTTGCACATCCGAAAGCCAAAGAATATCTTGATATTCTGAAAGGCACCTTCCCCTTTGAGCCTACTGAAGATCAGGCGCGTGCTATTTCTGAGGTTTACGAAGATCTGTCATCTGAACATCCGAGTGACAGGCTCATTTGCGGTGATGTCGGTTTCGGAAAAACTGAAGTCGCTATTCGAGCCGCAGTAAGGGTAGCCGCAGGTGGCAAACAGGTCGCTGTTTTAGTACCTACGACCGTTCTTGCTCAACAACACTGTAACAATTTCAAACAGAGGTTAAAAGAATTGCCTCTAAGAGTCGAGAGCCTTTCGCGATTTGTAAAGACTGCCAAGCAAAAAGAAACAGTAGATAAGATTTCCAAAGGTCTCGTAGATATCGTAATCGGTACCCACAGACTACTTTCAAAAGATATAGTTTTTAAGGAACTGGGGCTATTGATTGTAGATGAGGAACAAAGATTTGGAGTAGCTCAGAAAGAAAAAATTAAGCAATACCGTGCCAATGTAGATGTAATCACATTGACTGCAACGCCAATTCCCAGAACATTATCATTTTCGATGGGCGGGCTTCGAGATTTGAGCCTCATTGCAACCGCACCAGAACACAGACTACCAATATTCACAAGATTGATAAATTTCGATGATGATATTATTAGAGAGGCAATTGAAAAGGAAATCGAAAGAGGCGGTCAGGTCTTTTTCTTACATAATAGAGTACAAACAATCAAATCGATGTATAATTACTTATCGCAGCTAGTGCCACATTTTAAAATAGCTATCTCGCATGGACAAATGAAGTCAAGAGATTTATCTAAAGTAATTACTAAGTTTAGAGATGGTAAGTACCAAATATTACTTACTACTACAGTTATTGAGTCCGGTACAGATATTCCTAATGTTAATACTATATTTATCAATCGAGCAGATAGGTTTGGGATCTCAGATCTTTATCAACTTCGCGGCCGAGTTGGCCGTTCGGAGACACAGGCTTATGCATATCTGATCACTCCACCATATAAGAACCTCGGATCAAAAGCGCGTAAAAGGTTAAAAGCAATTCTATCGCATACTCAATTGGGAAGTGGCTTTTCGCTTTCTATGAGAGATTTGGAAATTCGAGGAGCCGGCGAGATTTTGGGCAAAAAGCAGAGCGGTGTGGTTTCCAAGATTGGTATGGAAATGTATTCTAAACTGCTATCTAAAACTGTTTCTGAAATGAAAAACCAGGGACAGACATTATTCATTCCTCCAGCAATAGATATGGATTTCCATATAGGGATATTAACAGAATATATCCACTCGGTGGCTATAAGAATAGAGCTTTATCAGAGATTTTTCACCGCCACAGATGAAAAGAGCTTGAAAAGACTTTTCGCCGAAATTCGAGATAGATTTGGCCCGATTCCAGATGAGCTTCTCGAGTTAGAAGAATACCTTCGAGCACGCATCCTGGCCGCAAGGATGCCGATTTCTTCGATATCTGTCAAAGGTACTGCGATTTCAATCGTATTCAAGGACAATAATGCGCCACAATTATTTGACTTAACAAAAGGCATAATAGACCCCAAGTTGATAGCTGGCTTCGATTTTATGCCAAATCTTGTCCTTAGAATCAAGCGCGGCGAAGGAAATCTCGATGACTTGAAGATAGTTAATAGGGTTTTAAGGCAATTGCGAGACTATTACAAGGCTAAAGAAAATAAAGACGATCAAGTGTAATGAACAATATCGAAATTCTCTTGACAGGCATATTATTCTGCCTTAAAATTGCTATTTGTCAAAATATAAAACAAGGAGGAAAATATTCAGAACTTATGAGCCTATTAATGAAACATATATTAGAGAAAATCATAACCATCCCTAAATACCAAATAAATGCGCATTAGAACTTTTGATATAGGGCATAGCCGAATAAAGTCGGCGATATTTTCTAATGGCCAGGTCACAGAGAACCATTCTGCTGAAATATCGGATTATACAGAATTTATCAATGATATCGATATTTCTTCTGATGATGGAATAGCTTTTTGTTCAACCGATAGTAGGGTATCGGAATATCTGCTCGACAAATTAAAAAGCAATAAAATCTTTACAATGGATTACAAGAGCTTTCCAATGGCTAACCACTATAAAACTCCAAAAACGCTCGGCCCGGACAGGATGGCGCTGGCATATGCCGCATATTGCCTCTTTGAAGATAAAAAGTTTGATAAAATAATTATCATAGATGCTGGCACAGCGATTACATGTGATGTAATAGATATGAATGAAAAGGCATACTTAGGTGGAATGATTTTACTCGGAAAAACAAAAATGAAGCGATGCCTATTTGAAAACGCCCCAAATTTAAAATCAGAATTAGAAAAAGAGAGCATAGATTTTCCCGCCCAAAACACTAAAAACTGTATCAGCTTGGGCATTCAGCTTCAAACAGATTTTATAATCGATACTTTAATCAATGATTATTGCAGAAAGAATAAAGGGCAAAATATTAAGATTACAGCAACTGGCGGAGACTTAAATGCTCTCAATAAAAAATACGATTCAGAAAAAAACTTGATTCATTACGGTTTAGCTAAAGCCTTTCTGCATAAGATAATGGGAGAAAAATGAGAGACCTACCACAACTATTCGAATACACTGGTGCAATTCATATACACACAACCGACTCTGATGGTACGCAAGGTCATGAAAAAATAATTGAACTTGGCCAAAAATATAATTTAGACTTTTTGATGTTCAGCGATCATAATACTTTGAAAAGTCTCCACAAAGAAGGCCGCTACGGCCGTCTGATGGCAATAATAGGCTATGAGATTAATGATTCAAACAATAATAATCATTTCCTCGCTTTTGGCCTGAAGCGAACTTTGGATGAAGGGTTACCGCCAAAGAGCTATGTGTCTCAAGTAAGGCGCAAAAGAGGCTTGGGTATTATCGCTCATCCCGATGAGGTGAGAGAGCATCCCAAATATCCCTCCTATCCTTGGACAGATTGGTCGGTTAGAGGATTCCATGGAATAGAAATTTGGAATCATATGTCGGCCTGGATGGAAAATGCGAGTACTGGCAATATTTTGAAGTTTCTGGTGAAACCGCGAAGCAGTATTACTGCCCCTACGAGAGAGATATTAGACAAATGGGACGACTTGGCGCAGAAGAGAAAAGTTCTGGGTATTGGTGCAATCGATGTCCATGCAATACCATATGGTTTTGGCCCTTTCAAGATTACTGTATTTCCATATAAAGTCCAATTACAGTCGATAAGGACACATGTGCTTTTGCGCGAACCTTTGCCCAAGGATTTCCGCGACGCAAAAAATGTGCTTTTGAATTCTCTGAAAAGGTGTAATGCTTTCTTTTCAAATTATAGATGGGGTAGCGCTCTCGGTTTTAGGTTCTGGGCTGAAAACCAGAATCGTTTTGTCTCTGTTGGCGAAAGAATAGAAGCCGATCGAAGACTGAATTTTTACGTGAAAAGCCCGCTTCCAGCAGATATACATCTATATCATAATGGCGAAAAGGTGATCCAATCTCATGGGAAAGAAGTAGTTTTCCGCCTGACAAGGCCTGGAGTGGTGCGTGCCGAGCTTTATCGCAAAGGCAAGGGCTGGATTTTTACCAATCATATTTATGTTACTAAGCCCCGCAAACCAAAGAGAAAACAGACAAATAATATGGCTGGAAAGAAATCATCAAAAAATAGAAAATTCAGAAGCAAACCTCTTAAAAAATCCAATAGAAAAAGCGAAAACTATAAACGCAAAAGCAATAAAAATTAGAAATAGCTAGATGTATCTATCAAGGCTGGAAATTTTTGGCTTCAAGTCCTTCGGCAGACGTGTGAAGATAGATTTTCACAAGGGAGTTTCTGCAATTATCGGACCCAATGGAACCGGCAAGACCAATATCGTCGATGCTGTCCGCTGGGTGATTGGCGAGAGGAAGATAAAGCTATTGCGTGGTGGCACACTAGATGATGTCATTTTCAAAGGTACAAAGACCAAGAAAGCTTTGAATATGGCAGAGGTCACTATAACGTTTAGCGAATGTAAAGGGCTATTAAGCTTCGATCCTGCCGCAAATCAGCTCACTATTACCCGTAGAGCATTTCGAGATGGCAATTCTGAGTTTTTCATGAATGGCCAACCTGTCAGGATGAAAGATGTTCGCCAGACACTTCTGGATCTCAGTGTCTCTTCTGGCGTATATTCTATAATCGAACAGAAAATGATGGCAGAAATTCTCGATGATGACCAGGATAATCGAAGGATGCTTTTTGAAGAGGCGGCCGATATTCTCAAATTCAAATCCGATAGAAAAGCCACAGAAAAGAAACTCGATGGTGCACTAGAGGAGATGAATAGGATAGAGGATGTTTATTCAGAAGTCAAAAAGCAAGTTTCCAGCCTAAAGCGACAGGCAAATAAAGCAAAGAAATATAATGAACTAAAAAATCAGATTAATCAGCTAAGCGAAGAAATAGCCAAAAGCCGGCTTGCCAATCTTACCAGCGAAAATGAAGCAGTTTCAAAACGCATACAGATTTACCAAAAAGATGAAGCTGAACTTCGAAAGAAAAAAGTTGACCTGCAGACAAAGCAAACACAGTACCGTGAAAATCTTAATACAATGACAAAAGAAAGAGAAGAGAAGGCAAGGAAACTCAATCTCTTGACTGCTGAAATCGGTAAAATCGAAAAAAATATCGCAGTTTGGCAGGAAAAACAAAAGCATGCTCGTTATGAAATCGATAATCAAAAAAACATTGCACAAAATAGCAAAGAAAAGCTCGGCGAATTGCAATTCGATGAAGAAGAGCTGGAAGATAATATAGAAAAAGCCAGGAAGAAAATTCCTGAAATCAAAAAACAGATCGAGTCGATTCAGAAAGAGTCATCCGGCATGGTTAAGGCTCTTATGCAGTTTAAGAACAAGCAAAGCCAGCTCAAGAAAAAGAAAGAAGAAATCGAACGGAAGAACTGGCAGCAGCTTCAAAAGCTCAAACAATTAGAAGATAATCTTAAGCAAAATCAGGAAAAGCTATCCGAATTAAATTCTAAAAATAAAAAATTGCAATCTGATTTGGATGATAGGGTACAATCTCTGAAGATATCTCAGATAGAAAATAAAAAGGCAAATACAGAATACGAGCAAACGTCAGAGAAACTAGAAAAGTTGAAAGAATCTTCGACAGAGATGAATGACATGCTCGGAAAATTAATAAAAAGCCAAAATAAGCTGCAAGGCAGAATCAGCCAGATATCTGGAGAACTCGAAGGACTAGAATCTACTGGAGATATTGCAAGAGATGCCTTATTAAAAAAGAAAGATGATTTTGGTATCAAGGGAATTCTGGCGGACTTTCTTCTTCCCGAAGACCAGAAGATAGCCCAGGCAATGGAATTGTATCTTGGAGAACAGGCTGGATACCTTGTTTGTAATGATGCCAAAAATGCCAGAGAAGCTCTCGATTTTCTTTATGAAAATAAATATGGAACAGCGGGCTTTTTTATTATCGGCCAACTCGATAATATCAAAAAGAACATCTCTAGAAAACCGGGTATTCTCTATGACAAAGTAAAATGTAAACTGCCTCAACTCGAGGTTTTGCTTTACGATACCTACTATCAGAGATTTTCTGATTTATCCGATAATGGTTTGCAAATCACCGGACATATTATTTCGAAAGAAGGTGTGCTTTATGGTGGCTATACTGAAAGAGGACTTGTTACCAAAACTCTGAGAATTCGTGAACTTACAAAATCACTTGAAGATAAAAAGAAGAAACTTCAGGAAAATAAAGACACAGAAGAAAAGCTTAGAAAAAACATTAAGCAAAATAAGATAGATCGTGAAAAGACAGGAATCGAGCTGAAGGTTCTGGAGAAAAAACTTCACAATGATAATATTGAGATTGGTAATAAAAAAATCGAGGTCGAGAGAGTAAAGCAAAATATCGATTCAGTCGATCAAAGCAGTGTCTCTTTAAATAATCAAATATCGCAAATCGTTGAGAAGATCGAAGAATTCGATATCGATGAAAAAAATGTCGATGATATCGATAAAGAAATCGATAGGCTGGATAATATTATATCCGAGAAAAGCAGGACTCAAAGAGAAAAAGAACAAACCCAACAGAATAAAAATCTTGAAAAGGTTCGTCTCACAGAAAATATCAAAAGAATGGAGTCTGATTTATCGAGAATAGCGATGTCGATTTCTGAACAGCGCAAATTAATTGAAAAGGCAGAAGAAGGCCAAGCAGAAGCAATAGAAGTCAATAGAGAATCCGAGAAAAAGATTTCAGAATTCAAAGAAAGTCTTCAGGATGCATATCATAAAAAAACCAGCAATGAGGACAATCTTAATGAAGTTTCTGCTGGAGAACAAAGACTCAATCAATTGATTGAAGAAAATATCAAAAAAGAACGCGATGTATCCAATCGGCTCGAAAATATCGAAGAGCAAATTCATCAACTTAGAACAAAAAGCGCCAGACTCGAATCGGATATAGACAATATCTATGAAAATAATCATCAATTAAAAGATATCGATCTTCAGAATGTCGAGATACTCGATGATGAAGCCATAAGTGGCAAATTAGAGATTCGTGCCAAACATCAAAAGAAAATTGAAGAATTAGCTCCAATTAATTTTGAAGCAGAAGACGAATATCAAGCTGCCAAAGAACGATTTGAGTTTTTCAAAAAACAAAAAGATGATGTCGATGAAAGTATTAGAATTCTCAAAAAATCTATCAAAGAACTGAATAATAGGGCGCGAAAGATGTTCATGGAGACATTCGAGGTTGCGAGGGAGAATTTTAAGAGGCTTTTTGTCGAACTTTTTGGAGGCGGTTTTGCCGATGCCATTCTCGTTGATAAAGATGGCAATACAGAGAATATAGATGTTTTGGAAGCCGAGATTAAACTTCTGACTCAGCCACCCGAGAAGAAATTGCTTGCTATTACACAATTATCTTTAGGAGAAAAATCTCTTGCAGCGATAGCATTATTATTTGGCCTTTATTTGCAAAGGCCCAGTCCTTTTTGCCTTCTCGATGAGGTGGATGCGCCGCTCGATGACTCGAATCTTGGCCGCTATCTAAACAAAATTAGGCAATTTGAAACCAATACACAATTTATTTTGATAACTCACAATAAAAGAACTATGCAAACCGTTGATTATCTATATGGAACTTCTATGGAAGATGGAGTAACTCAAATATTTTCTGCGAAAATGGATGAATTGACAGAAAAATACGAACGTTCACCGGGGCAAGCACAATAAGAATCCTGTAAATACCCCCTAACTTAATAAAATAAACACTTATGCCGTTTTTTTTACTATTTTTTGATTAAAGGCCTTGAAAGTACTTGACATCTGTACCATTATAAAATATTATTTTATATGAAGATATTGTATGTATATTTTCGGAAGAAAATAAAATTGAAATGATTCTTAATGGAGGAATAATGAATAAAAAGAACTATTTTGTTTTAATCGCTTTGTTTTTTATTATAAGTTCTGCCTTTGCACAGGCGGACTGGTATCTAAGTGTTTTCGATGCTTTTTATGATATTGAAGCACGGGTTGATACAACATTTGGAACCTTTGCAATTGGGACTCATGCAGAAGGCATCAATCTTACATATCAGTACGATAGAATAACAGCGCCTTATTATTTTGGTGCCTCGAATAGCTTCATGGTTTACATTGGCGGTTCTATTTACAGAAGCGGAGTTGCAACGGGTGGAACAGAAGGGGTTACAGTTATTGATGAGTATTTTCTTGGCAATTATATTGAAGACAATACAATAATCAGTCGTTGGGAAATACCTGCTACGGGCGGCTCTTATATGATTTATCAACGCCTTTCTCCTTCGGCAAGGCCTGCTGACGATACTACACTTGGAATGATAAAAATCGAATACGAAGTTGATAATAGGACTTTATTCGAAACACCAATCGGACTAAAATTATTAATTAATCCAAAACTCGATGGCATAGATAATACTCCGGTAGCCGTAGGCCCTTATTATACAGATGTAGGAGTATTTTTTGAAGATGCTATTCGTAATGAATGGCAGGCTTTTCAAAGGGGCATCGAAGACAGTTCTGATCAATTGATTGCCCGCGGGGATCTTGGTGAAGATAAGCCCGATCAATTAGGTTTGGGCCAATGGGTTTTACCTGGCGTTGATTACTATGGTTTGGCAGAAAGGCTATGGGCTGAAGGTACTCCACCGGATTGGGAAGGCGAAACTTATTCTGATTGTGGTGCTATGTACCGCTGGAATGCTAGCCCCGTAGGTCCAGGCGACAGACAACAATTTGTAACATATTACGGATTTGGAAAACCAATGCCACCAGATACTAATTGGGCCTCTTTATCTGGATTTCCAACTTTTGCATCGGCTGCAGGTTGCTCTCTGTTGCAGATTGTCGATTTAGATGCATTTATAACAAATATAACTCTAATTGCTGATTCTGCTGAGAGTACTATAGTTTGCATGGAACTTCCAGCATCTGGCGGCCTAATGTATGAAGGGCCAAGATGCGACACTATTGGTACTTTATATGCCCTTGAAACGGGCCCAATAGATCTTCAATTCAGAATTCCCGATGGGTACTCCGCATTTGAGACTCAAAGAGACACGATTTTGATTAATGTTACAACTGTAAACCCAGTTTTTGCAGATATCACATGGGAAAAGGTATTTACCACACCTTACATGAACTCGATGCCTCCTACTGTGGAATTTATAGATACTACCTTATATGAATTTATTAATTGTTCAACTTTTGTGTCTTTTTATTCAGAGGATGAAGATACCGGTGTTTACCATGAGCAGACCAGGATAGTATTATTTACATCGGATACAGTCTATAGCTTGAATCCATATTCTGGTATTTTTAATGAATCGAACGATACGACTTATATTGGAATAGATGATACTCTGATAACACTTGAGGATGATACACTTCTATTATCTGGTATGGTCGATGTATGCATAACTCGATTGGTAGATTACCTTGGCTGTCGAATACCTGACACTATATGCACAAATCTGACCTTTGATGATGAACCTCCATATGTAGAAACGATTTCTCCGTCACCAGGAAGCAATGTTTCAGACTGCTCACAAATAATAGAAATTGCAGTTGCAGATCTTTATTCGGGCATAGAGCCTTCTACGGCAACTTTATCAATATCTGGAGTTGCTTCATATAATATTGGTTCACCAGAATTGGCCTATTCAGGTGGTTCTACTGGGATGTTTACTTTTACTCCATCCACTCCTTTCGAATCTGGAACAGAACTTGAAATATGCTTAACCAACCTAGCCGATCTTGTACCAGATGATATTTGTTCTCCCAATGTCATGGAAGATACTTGCTGGACCTACTGGGTCGATTGTGAACCTCCAGGCGATATTTCAATCCTTAGGCCTCGCAATGGTGAATACATTGCTTGTGAAACATTAGATTCTCTCATTATGATAGTAAACGATGCTTCTGGAATTCTTTTGGACTCACTTATTTTCGATATAGATGGCACTATCTATGATGGCTCGATGGCAGATCTATTATTGGGCGAGGAAACTTTCCATTACGATACTGTTGTTTTGTCCGATGTAATTGCTCTAACAGAAGGCTATCACACCATTTCTGTCTATAATTTCTATGACTCGCTTTATAATTTTTCAGGCACGATAGAAAATGTTAGTTTTTGGGTTGATTTTACTTCACCTGAAGTAGGAACCCCAATCCCTCCCGATGGTGCTTCTATTGGTCTTCCGGTTACGTGTGATTTACCGCTTCGCGATGAACTGAGCGGCATCGATACAACAAGTATAATACTTACGGCTGAAGGTATGCCGCTGGCATGGCGTGGAGATTATTTTTGGTCTTCAGATACAATAAGAATTAGCACTTCGCCCCCTGGTGTAGGTGATGGTGATACAATAACTCTTTGCCTAAATAATGCTTATGACCAGGCAATGTATTGTGATGGAGCAAATGCAATTGAAGATTCTATATGTTGGGAATATTATGTTGACGCTTTATGTCCGGCGCACAACCTTCTTACTATTGATGATGGAGACCACTTATCCTGTTGTGGAACTATACCAATTAGCATCGAATTCTTTGACTCATCGGGTATCGATCCTGCATCAATAATGGTAGAAGCCAATGGCGTTCCTGTTTCTGGAGTTTGGGAACCATCTGACCCCGGAACTAATGCCGAATATCAATTCCCTCTTTATGGCACCGATTACAGCGATACAAGCTGCTTGGAAGTAGATATCCAGGTGTCTTCAATTTCAGATGATTTAGGCAATGCATGCGCTGGTTCCACATGGACGGTGATTATGGATTGTGAATCACCAGAGATGATTTCAAATTGGCCATCCGGCTATGTCCCCCATGATGATGCATGGATTTATTTCGAAGATGATTGTTCTGGGATTTTGACTGATTCAACTATTGTGGTTGTTAATATATTCCGTGAATCGGAAACAGTAGTGGATACAATATATGGTAATGATCCTGCCGTTGACTGGAGCTCAGTTGCCGAAGGCCAGGATACACTTTCTTGGAGATACAGCGATGTTGGTATCATGCTTGAGAATAATGACAGCCTGGTAGTTTGTGTATCTCGACTATCAGATAATGTAGATCATTCATCGACTGATCCTGGTTGTGGCAATAATGTATTTCGTGGTGATGGCATTTCCGATGCTTGTTTCTCTTATGGAGTTACTTTCGCAGGGCCTACAACTTCGATGATAAGCCCTATTGCAAACAATTACGTACCTTGCCAGAATTTCGATTTTGTTATTCGTGCTTTCGATGAAGATGGCATCGATGAAACCAGTTTTAACTTCAATATTGATGGTACTGATTATTTTTACGATGAGTATCATACCGATCCAGCCGATACAATTGCAGATACAATAATAGTTCACGATCCATCAGGCGCCTTCCCATTGTGCGATTCCATATTCTTCGAAGTTACAGCATTAGAGGATATCTATGGTACAGCAATTTCGACTGGCGCAGGTGGTTTCTTCATTGTGGATATCGAGGCTCCTGTTGCCGAAGAATTTATTCCCGAAGATGGAGGCACTCTGGTTGGGGAAGATAAGAGAATTAAAGTAATAATTCGCGATCCAGATTGTGGAAGTTTAGATGGTGCAGGTGTCGATAGATCTTCATTGATTTTCACCATTGACGGTATAGATTATGAAGAGCCGATTGAACCATTTGTTTATTGGCAGGGCGACACCGCAATTTTTGATATTGATTCATCTGATGTTCCGATAACTGGTGGAGAAGAGATCGAATATTGTGTTACTGTAATGGATAATACGATTGATCTCGAAGATGATGGCTGTGACCGAAATATTTTAAATACATGCGCAAGTTTCTTTATGACTGCGGAAGGCCCATCAATATCTGCAATTAGGCCGAATGTGGGCGATATTATTGCATGCGATCGCATAGATTCTTTTGTAGTATCTATAACTGATGCAGAAGGTGTAGACTGGTCAACTTTGGAGATAACTGTTGGAGACGATATCCTTACTTATTCAGATGTTCATGATTTAGGTAGTGGCCTTATCTCTTACCTATTTGTTCCTCCAATCTCAGAAGATTCCGTTATTACCGTCTCCATAGATGTTTCTGATGTTGTGGATAATGAAAGTTCATATTCATACAGCTTTACTTTGGATCATCAGCCACCGGTTGCATCTTTTGAAACGCCTTGCGGTGATACATTAGAAGAAATAAATCCAGATTTAGAAATTATTTTTTCCGATGAACTTTCTACTGTGGACACCACTTCCGTTTGTATTGCGCTTTGCCAACCGGATTGGGCAACTTGCGATACCTTCTGCGCTGCAACCGAACCTGGTCTTATTTGGCTAAATGATACTACACTTGAGATTTCTACATCCACTCTTGGTTATACAGTAACAGGCGGCGATTCAGGTCTATACTATATAGCCAATGCTATGGATGTTGTTGATTCCTGTGACGCAAATGACATAGCTGGAGCAGATTCTTGCAGATACTATGTCTCTGCTGATGGGCCTGTTGTTTCTTTAGTCCCTCCGCTTAGGGATGGAATGTCTATTGGCTGCCCGATTCCTGGTTTTTGTTTTTACTTCAGCGTTACCGATTCTGATGGTTTGAGGCTTCCCACTATGGAACTATCTGTCTATATTCCTGAGGGTGGAGGACTTAGGTCTTATGCTCTTGGTGGTGAATTTTATAATGTAGCCGGTGATACTTTCGCTTATTGTCCGGAAATATTGGAAGATGTTTTCTCTGAAAGTGACAGCACCATTATGTGGATCGAAGTTGATGATGATTTAGGAAATCCAGCCGTTGCAAGAGAATTCATTTTCCACTATGATACAACCGCGCCAGGATTTGTAATCCACGAACCGCCACTTTCTGGTGCTTCTACACTTTCGCCCGATTTGATATTCGAATTTCCTGATTCAACAGGGCCAGATTCACTTGGTATTACTATTTCTTTGACTACACCAGATGACATAACTCTCGATTATATCGCACCTGATCCAGGTGTCGTTTTCTGGCAAAATGATTCTTTAACAATCAGGCACGGCGAAGTTTTTGAAACAAATGACACTATCACTATCTGTATCGATCAATTAGTCGATGCTGTCGATACATGTGCAAATTATAATACATTGGTTTCAGATAGTTGTTGGGATATCGCAATTTTACAGGGCGGCCCAGGTATTACAGCAGTTTCGCCAATGCCAGATTCTTTTGGTTGCCCATCCGAGTGCTTTATATGGACATTGACCGATGAAGATGGAATTAATATTTCAACTCTTAATATTATCGTTGAAACAGATACCTTTACGATCGACAGCTCAGAGGTTTCTTTTGATTCCGATACATTGATATTCTGTCCTTCAGATACAATATCCTACACACCGTATTTTATTACCGTTGAAGGTGTAGAAGATAGCTTAGGATATGAGATGTCCAGTCATTTATATACATATAATTTCGACATCGAACCGCCTGTAGTTTCTGGTTTTTCACCAATAGGTGATGCAGCTATATATGAAATACCAATTTCAATGACAGTCATCGATTTGATTAATCCGGTTCAACCGGAAAGTCTTAGATTGCATATAATTGAAAATAGAGGAGCCGATACTACAATCTATTTCTTCGATGATTCTGAAATCAATTGGGATGACGACATCAATCTACTCACCTTCAATGACGATTCTTCCTATGCATTCCGTGCAGATGATTCGATTATTGTTTGTCTGGAAATGCCAGATAGCACAGGCTGTCCTTATGATAATTGGACTGATACTTGCTTCACTTTCAATTCTCCTATTGGTGATGGCCCAAGATTTACTCTTGATTCTCCCACGACGAATGGAGCTTGTGTATCATGCTCGAGTTTCACTATTGAAGCTATCGTAGCCACAACCGACTCACTCGATTTCTCCACTCTTGAATTGCTCTTTACCAGCGACCCTGTTGGCTGTTATGATACTTTCACATATGATTCGCCCGAGGTTCGATTCAGTCCAACTGCCGACCGCATGTATTTCGATGTACCGGAAGGCTGCTTAGCTGATGGTGCTGAGATTTCTCTTGAATTGCTCGAGATTCTCGACATCTATGGAAATCCAGGCTCGATGCCAACCTTCACTTTCCATAGCGACTTTAGCGGCCCAGTTGAAATCGCACATGGCCCAACTGCTCCCGTTAGTATAACGCTTCCTACTGTATGGTTTGCCTTTGAAGATAGTGGTTGTGATATCGATACTAATTCAATTGTGCTTTATTTCAATGGTTCAAGATATATCAATGACGAGACTATGGAATGGCATGGCGATACCGTCTTCTTTACCCCAAGGGCAGAAGATAGGCTTTCTGGTGGCGATATAGTTGATATTTGTGTTGATACATTGCTCGATGTTGTGGACACAAGCCTGTGTGATGCCAATAATATTGATTCATCGGCATGTTTTGAGCTCGCAGTTAGCGCCGGTGGGCCTATTCCCGAGCTGACCATGCCAATCGATGGAACCAATACTAGCTGCGATGACCAGCAGATAGTAATAGCTTTTGCTGATTCAGAAAGTGTAGTAGATTCGACTTTAATAATTATGGTAGCTGGTGATGAATATACATCTGAAACAGCCGGCGGAATGTGGGAACTACTGGATGATACTCTCACATTTACACCTGGCCCAGGCACATTTGCTGATGGCGAAATTGTAGAGGTTACCGTCGAAGCCGGCACAGACTCTATTGGCAATCCAATAGTAGGGGATTATTCATGGAGCTTCACTGTCGATCTTTCAGCGCCTTATGCAGATAGCATTATACCTATACCAGCTTCGACAGTTTATGACTGGTCGCAGCCAATTACGGTTTATCCCAGAGATAGTTACAGTGCACTTGCCGGTAGTGTTTTAGTTTCTATTAGCGATGATGGTGCACCAGTCGGTGACTTTGCTTTGGCCGATGGAGCATTGACTTATAATGATACCGATACATCCTATACTTTTGATCCTGCTGATGCAGGGATTACATTCCCTGAGTTCCATGAAATTTGCATAGATTTTTGGATTTCCGATAGCACGGGAGAAAACGAATACTGTCCGTTCAATGATACTACAATTTCCTTCTGTTTCGAAATTGGCGATGATGATACTACGGGACCGACTTTTGCTTTTGATTCATGTGCATGGCCAGCATTTTCAGAAAGTCTTTATGTAACAGTATTCATAGATGACCCGTCAGGTGTTTATGATGATGGAACAGATACTTCTGGACAGGGAGTATATGTTGAAATCGACACAATCGGCACATTTGATCCAGAATTCACAACGATAATTCAAATGGATAGAGACAGTCTTGTTGGCGATATGTTCTATTCGATGCCGGGTGCTTTCCCGTCAGAGCGTTTGCGTGAAGGAATGCATTTTTGCTATCGAGTATTTGCATATGACAATGATTTCGATTTCTCCAATGAAGATGATAGAGAGCAAGCAGTATCAGATACAAGCTGCTGCTTTATTTATAATACAGACCCTCCAGTACTTACCGTATTGGACCCAGTAGATGGTAGTTATTACTCCTGTACATGTGAGGATACGCAAAGAGTATCTTTTGTACTCCATGACTTTGACCATGTCCGACTAGATGACATGGTTATTGAAATAAATAATATTGATTATAGATATCCAGATCCTCGTATTCATGTAACAGGAGAAGACACTCTCAAGACCATTCAATGGATTCCACAAAATAGCTCTGAATGTTTCGAAGATGGCGATAGAATAACTGCCAGAATTTGGGATTATTCGGATAGATTTATGAATTTCCCAGAAGATACAGCTGAATGGGTGTTCGTCTCTGACCAAACACCACCGGTTTTACACTATCAGGAACACGATAGTGTCAGGCTTTATATCGAAGGTATGAATATAATCTCGCTTTATCTTGCCGATGAATTGGCAGAGATCGATGAGAGCCTATTACAGATAGAAATCCAATTGAATGAGGACCTTCCTGAAATATTCGATATTTCCGATGATGGTTTGAGATACGATCCTGATTCCTTATATATAGATATGGATGCTCTTGCCTTGAATCCAATGGCCAGAGATAGTTTATTTATAACAGTTATTGGAGCATGTGATAATGCAATTGGCTGTGGGCCGAATTGTCTCGATGATTATACCTTCAAGAAATTCATCAAATACGAGACCGAATGTGTCTCGCATCCAAAACCATTTAGCCCCAATAATGACAGCTATAATGATATTGCCAAGATAGAATATCCAAAACGATTTGAACGTGATGCTATTGTCACGATTTATGATACAAATAATAATGAAATTAAGAAGGTTAGAACCAATAATGCATCACAATACCTTTGGGATGGTAGCGATGCAAATGGTCATGTATGTAGGCAAGGGGTCTACCTTTTTGTAGTTGAAGTAGAAGGAGAAGTAGTCTGCTCAGGAACAATCGTTCTGGCAAGGTAAAGAAAGCATTTAGTGCAATATTATCCTTGTTGGACTTAAATCTTCGAGGTGTACAATGCGTAAAGCAATACTTCTTCTCCTAATTATGTTAGGCATTTTGTGGGGACAAGATGCCGATAGAAAAGCTAGAATGGCCGGAGCTTTGACCGGCCCCAAATTACTGGTCAGAAATGACCGAATAGCAGCCGCTGTCGGTGATGACGGACGATTTACATTAGGAACCCGTTCGGGGAAGCCGCTTCTTTTTGGGTTTGATAGAGAAGGTGCCACATCACATACGCATTTCAATGTCGATAGCGAAATCACAGGAACATATTCTGAAGGCGTTGGCCATCCTCCTGCCCCGGAAATGGTTATGCCGCCCACCCTCATCGATGGAAATGCGGAATGCAAATGGATCATCGATAGTGTCCTAATTACACAAAGAATTTCTCCTATTCACATAGGTTCGGAGGGAAAGCTTTTTATCGAGTATATTTTTGAAAACATTTCTTCTGAATCTCATTCTGTAGGCCTTCTGATGTTTCTTGATACCAAAATCGGGTCTAATGACATGGCACCCATTGCTACAGAATTTGGTTATTTTGCGATAGAAAGAGAATTTATCGCCCCTGATATACCTGACTTTTGGCAGGCTTATGAATCCAGTCCGTTCCAACCGCCAGAATTTTTAGTGGGCGAAGGTATTCTTGCCAGCAGTGGCGCTGTCATGCCCGATAGGCTTGTTTATGGTGATTACTGGCAATATCATAATGTCGAGTGGGATTATGAATTTGTTGGGGCACCATATTCTGATAGCAGTGTTTTGCTACGTTGGGATCCACAGACAATTCTCCCTGGTGAAAGTAGATATATTAGCTCATATTATGGTGAAGGAAATGTTAGCGCAGGTGGTGGTAGTCTTTCATTATCGTTATCTTCTCCCACAGAGATTATTCCATTTGAATGCGATGAGCTGACTCCAAATCCGTTTAATATTAATGTGATAGTTGCTAATAGTTCGCCGGATTCAGCACTGGGAGTTGTAGCAAATATCGAGCTTCCAGAGGGTATGTCTCTTGTCGGTGGAGCACCAATCGAAAGCATAGAACCACCTTCACTTGCGACAAGCGAAACAGGGACAAAGTCCTGGCAGGTTCGAATCGATGAGATGCCGGAAGAAGATACGACATATACTATTAATATAAGTGCAACTGCTAGTGATATGGGTACTTTTGATATGTCTAGAAACATTATTGTAAGAGCATCTGATTTGGAAGAACCAACAATCACACTCCTAAGCCCTGAAGAAACTTCTGTAATATCATCAGGTGATATTACATATCAATTTCTAATAGATGATGAGTCTGGCCTTGTATTGGATGATATAGCAATCGAATGCTTAGAAAATGTCCACAGTCTATCAGAGTCTGAACATCTGGCTCTTAATGGTGATACTTTATCTTTTAGCGGAAGCGATGATGTTTTCATCGATGCAGATGGAACATTTGTGATCTCTGTTCTTAATGCCAGTGATGAGTTTTCTTGTATTAATACAGCTGAAGATTTTGTTTTTATCTTTGATAGGTCAGCTCCAGAAGTCGAATTGCTCGAACCAGTATTACTTGATACGATCTTTTCTGAAGAGTATCAAATAGCTTTTGAAATTTCTGATGACTATTCGGATATTGTAGCAGATTCAATTAATATAGTTGTTAATTCTGATATTGAACTTGACCTTACATCTTATGGAGTTAGTTTCGATGGCCATAGGCTTAGAATTTTATCCAGTTCTTTTGATGATTACTTTGGCAGTGAATATGAACTTGAGATTTGTCTATCTAATATCATGGACAATCCCGATTATGGTAGCCCTAATATCAAAGAAGATGAATGCTTTGCTTTTTATTATAATGGAAGCTCGCCTAGCATTTCTCTGATAGAACCCGATTTGACGGGCTATATTAGTTGCGATACGCTCGATGGTATTATCGAAATTACTCATCCTGCTGGAATAGACGAAGCTTCGATTGCGATGTTTATAAATGATAGCATG
>JBKHBT010000041.1:0-27707 GCA_046542255.1 Candidatus Zixiibacteriota bacterium
CCCAAAAAAGCCGAAAGCCCAATAATGATAATAGCTACAGGCGAGGAAGCCATCTGTTTATTATATTTGCGATTCTTGCCGCTGCAATGCATCCTATTTTGTCATGGAGCTTGATTTTCATCCCTATCGTTTTTATCTCGAGAAAATTCAAGAGCAACCGATTAAGCTATTCGCTCGCAATCGTTGGAATCGGTTTAATAACTGTTCTCGTTATAGATGGATTTACCCAAATCACAGGCCGAGAAAACATTTTCCTGATCCTATCTGATTTCAAATACTTTATAAGCCTGGATCATTGGCGAAATGTTCTTAACTACCTGCTATTTACCACCGCTGTTTTGTCGATAATTTTCTTATCCGAGAAAGATTTCCGGCCCAGGACAGTTAACTGGATATATCTATATGCTGGCAGTGTTGTGGCATTTTTCATGATAGTCT
The DNA here is from genome assembly GCA_046542255.1 of Candidatus Zixiibacteriota bacterium. Classification (GTDB taxonomy): domain Bacteria; phylum UBP14; class UBA6098; order JBKHBT01; family JBKHBT01; genus JBKHBT01. The sequence goes on from JBKHBT010000041.1 coordinate 439, forward strand.
TCCTGGATTTCAAATTCGGAGGTGGCGACCAGGATTTATCAGCAGTAATTACCCTTCCGATAACGCTTTTTGCTGCAAGCAAAGCTGGACGCGTTAAATCAAAGCAACTGTCAGCCTTTATTTTCTCGCTTTCTATTATATTTTTTATGATAATTGGTATCTATGGAATATCCGATAGATTAGAACATGAAAGGGCCATGCAATTTTCTCTCGATCAGGGCGCACCGTATCTTGCCGATGATAGTTATCCTGCCATTCGAAGATTGGCATATCTATCATGTATGCAGGATCAAGAATATTCCGATTCGACTGCAATGGAATATGGAATAAGACATGCCTATAAAGCAATCGAAAAATTTCCACGAGACAGAAATCTCTACATGTATATCACTTCTTATTATAGAAGAAGAGGAGCCTACGAAATGACTCGCAATCTGCTTACATATACTTTCATAAATGCACAGGGTGGCTACGAAGTAATAGGCAATCTGGTCGATATCCATAGAGAATGGAAAAACCAGGAAGCCATCGAGAATTCGCCTTTTATGTTCCCAAAAGTGCAGAAATCTGATTTGAACTATGGCAAATCCCATAAAGAGACAATGCAGATGATCGATGAGGTTGTCGAAAGCCTCGAGCCGGAGACAATCAAAAGAATTAATCACGACAGCGAAAAGCCGATGTGGGTCATTCGTGTCGATAGTGTGCCATTTCGTATCGAATTTTATGATGACAATATCGCTCTCATATCACCGGTATCATTCCTTCCCAATGCAAAAGAGCATTCGCCAGATATCCTATGGCACATCTGGCCTATCAACCGTTCGAGAGAAATATGGCCGATCAAATTTGTCTTCTTCCGTGATGTTTTGCTTCTGGTTACGCGCATATCGCCAGAATCGATGAATCGAGATAGGCTTATGTCTCTTATGAACAAGATGAAGAAAATTCGAAAAGAGAATACTCCTATCATTCAGGCACAAGTCGATGATGAGGTGATACATATCACTGCTGAAAAGCCATTTATTATGCCTGAAAAGGACAGGTCTTCAAATGATTCTTTGCCCAATCAGTAAAAATTCATAATTCAAGTTTGCCAAAAGTTTTCGAAATTCATATATTTGGGAAAATTTGAAAGGCAATGATGAAAACTCCCGAGAAGATAAAATCCATAAAAAGGTTTCGTAAATATACCCGGCGATTTTTTATGGTATTTTATAATCTATTTTTCAAAAAGCAGAGTAAGAAATTGCCGCCAGATGATTTTAACTCGATAATTATTCTATTGCAAGAAAAGCTCGGTGATGGCATTTTGATGATGCCTCTTTTAAACACGCTACATCGAGAATTCCCGGATGCAATAATCGATGTCATCGCATCCAAATACAATCATTACCTTTTCGAGAATATCGTTTATATTCGCAATGTCTTTATTTTCAAGAAAAATCATGGGCAGCTTTTCAAATCATTGAAAAACCAAAGCTATGATATTTTCTATAATCCCAAAGACCATGCATCTCTGACAGCGACTACCATAACCCGCAAAATCGATGCAAAATATAAAATCGGCTTCGATTTCGATAATCATAATAAATTTTATAATATACTTCTCGAAAATCCCGAAGAGATGCGAATTGTCGAAAAAAATGCAAAGATTCTCGAGCTTTTCGATATCGATACCTGTTTGGACACAAGATTGCATATCCCTGAAGAATCTTTCGAATATATCGATAATCTCGATATATTATCCCGGGATAAGAAATATGCCGCAATCAACCTTTCGCCTGGCGTCTTGAAAAGAAAATGGACAGTCGAAGGATGGGCCGAGATTTGCAGATATATTCTCGATAATGGCTATGCCGATAAAATTCTCATGATTGCTATGCCTCGCGATAAAAAGGATGCCATCGAAATAAAAAAATCGATTGGCGAGAGCTTAGTATATCCAATAGCTACAAGGAATCTTTTCGATGCTGCTGTGATTATTAAAGAAGCAGAATTTCTTGTTTCGCCGGATACATCATTGATACATATTGCAGCAATGGTCGGCACCAAAGTAATCGGCCTATACAGCTCCAATGAAAAAAACGTCAAACGCTTTGCTCCTTTCGCTATCGAAAATAAAGTAATAAAATCCGAGGATGATCTAATAAGCTCCATTCCAGCAGATTTTGTGAAGAAGCAAATCGATGATTTGTCAATGAATCAATAAGAATCGAAGTATTATAATAAAGAAAAGCTTGACAAGATATGGTCTAAATCTTAATTTTCTTATACTTATATTGCAGAGTACTATATTTATGGAGGATATAATATGAAAAAAGCAATCTTTATAATCGCATTTATTACAATAGTTTTATTTATGGGATGTGGTGATGAAAGGCCGGTTAATGAATATGAATATGCATTTCCATACCTCGAATTTGCCGAAAGGTCATATCTGGTCGGTATTCGGCGTACTAAACAGGCCGAAGTTTTTGCCCTCGAGACTTATGAAGACTCGGTCGATATTAATGATTTAGTCTGGAGTAGCGAAGATGAATCGATTGCAGAAGTCGATAGGTTCGGTATTATTACTGGAGTCGCTGAAGGCTCGACAAAGATACGCGTCCAATATGATGGCCTTGTCGATGAAACCGATGTGATTGTTATACCAGAAGAGATCTGCTCATTACGTATTATTCCTCAGGAGAAATATTCTCTACAAGGCGCTGTATTCGACTATAATGTACGCTATTTTAATTTCAGCGGAACTGAAGTATTCCCACCTGTCGATCCAACATGGGAGAGTACAAATGAAGATGTAGCAATAATTGATGAAGATGGCTCATGTCAAACAGGTAACCTTGGCAGCACAAACATAATTGCAACTGTATATGGTGTTTCGGATACTGCCAAACTGCATGTAATCGACTATAATCCCGAAGGCGATATCCTTCCCCTTTTCGTGGGTAATTATTGGAAATACCAAAGAGAAACTGTGATCGATGAAGTCTCTTATATAGACACTGTAACACTCATGGTAACAGGCGATACGACCCTTATTACAACCACCTGCAAAAAGCTAAGATGGCGAAAAGATGGCGACTTTTTCGGCGAGACGCGCTATGTATTTTCGGATGACCTTGGAATATACACCGCCGGATATCGAGAAAACGATACTTTGATGGCCGATGTTTACTCTATTCCACGTATCTGGCGAAAATATCCAGCTATTGTCGAGGAAGAATATAATACCTTCGAGCGGTATGAGCCTGATTCGGTTATGATTTCGGTAGTAGATACAGATTATTCATTCATGACTCCAGGCGGCAGCTTCGAGAGCTTTGAATACTTCACCACAGAAAATATCTACGACCAGGAACATTATTATTTTGCGCCGAATATCGGTATGGTCGGTTTTCTGGGGTTCAGAAGTGGCGGACTTGCTGCAAAGCTTGAGCTTATCGACTATCGAATATAATTTTATGTACATAGATACAATTTTCATTAGCCCAAATTTTGATTCTGGCATTATAATATGAGAGAATATTTTGCGAAAAGTAGATTAGATAATGGTATTCGAGTCATAACTGATAGGCTGGAAGGCCGATTATCTGTTTCCATTGGAGTTTGGACGCTATCTGGTTCAAGGCATGACCCAAAAAACATGCCCGGGCTTGCACATCTTATCGAACACATGCTTTTCAAGGGTACTGAGAACTATTCTTCGAGGCAAATCAGTGAAATAATAGAATATAAAGGCGGTTCGATAGATGGCTATACCGATTATGATGTTACCGCTATCATGCTCAAGCTCCTCTCGGATGAAATCCCAACCGGTATCAAAATCATCTCCGAAATGATAAATAGGCCGCTTATAGACAGCAAAATGCTCGAAAGTGAAAAAAAAGTCATTCTCGAAGAAATTACCGCCGACCGCGATGACAATAATAGCATGAGTTTCAATAACCTTTCCAGAATTATGTGGCAAAATTATCCACTATCTCATGAAATACTCGGCAATCCTGAATCCATTGCCAGAATCATGCCGAATGATATAAGGCAATATCTGGATAGATACTATTCTCCGCAAAGGACATTAATCTCGGCAGTCGGTAATGTGTGCCATGACGATTTCCTTGATATGATAGAAAATGCTTTCTCCAATATACCCAAAATGGCAAATATTCCACAAGCTGAAGAGCCAGTTCTCAATGAACTGCAAACCCTAAACCTTGTTAAAGACAATATTTTGCAGGCAATGGTTTATGTCGTGATTCCGATAGGCAATATCGATACCAAGGATCGTTATGGATACTCTCTTATGACCTCTGCACTGGGAAGTGGCTCTGCTTCGCGGCTTTTTCAGAAGCTTCGCGAAGAACATTCGCTGGCATATTCAACCGGTGCATGGATGGAGAATTTCGCCGACCAGAGTTTCATAATATGCTATGCAGACACCAATGAAAATGGCGCAAAACCTGCAATAGATATGATTCTTGCCGAACTCGATGATATAATGAAAAATGGAATGGGCAAAAAGGAATTGGGCAGAATGAAAAACACTATCGCAGGCAAGCTGGCATTATCAACTGAAAGCACATCGAGCATGCTTCAGAGGCTTATGACAAATGAAATAATTCTTGGTAATCATATAACGATAGAACAATCGATTGAAAATTTCCGTAATTTCCCAAAAGATAGAATACAAGAGCTGGCTAATAAAAAATTTAATAAAGACAATATTTTGCTCTTTGGATATGGCAATATCCCTGAAAATATTAATATCAAAGGTTTTAGGAGAATATGGCATCAGAAAAAGTAGAAATAGGCAAAGTGAAAATAGGCATAGAGCTTCTCTATGATGAGGGCCAATTGCCTGTAAAAATGTCAGAGAATGCTGCTGGCTATGATATTCGTGCGGCTTTATCCAGGCCGGTCAGATTATCCCCCGGCGAAAGGGAACTTATCCCGACAGGTTTTTCAATTGAGATACCGATAGGGTATGAAGCGCAGATTCGTCCCCGAAGCGGGCTTGCAATCAGATACGGTATAACCTGCCTGAATAGCCCCGGGACAATTGATTCCGATTATCGCGGAGAAGTGATGGTAGTGCTTGCAAACCTCGGCCAAATAGAATTCATAATAGAACCGGGCCAGAGAATAGCACAAATGATTATCCAGAAACTTCCCGAAGTCGAGATAATCGAAAAAAAGAAGCTTTCCGAAACAGGTAGAGGCGATGGCGGCTTCGGTTCCACTGGTATTTCATAAATAATTAAAAAAACTTTCTTTTCTATAATAATCTATATACATTGTAAATAGATTTGAAAACCAAGGCGAGGCGATGGAAAAAAGAATAACTATAATGATTCTATGTATATTTGCCACACAGGCTTTCGCTATCGACTGGGACGAGCGTCTCTCCGCCAAAGTCAGAGAGGACCTCAAATGCCCGGCGATGGATATTTCTATGGAGACGGCATCTATTTTGGGTAGCAAGGAATTTGCTATGGGTGCAAATCTCGCTGTTTATACTTTTGGCAATGATCGGCTTGATGATATGGCAAACATAGCGACATTATCGCTCGGAACAGGCGCAGCTATAACAACATCGCTGAAGACGATCATAAATCGAAAAAGACCGCTTGAGACGGAGGAAGACAGATCCCCGAGATGGGATTCGTCTTTTCCATCCGGCCATGCTACAGCAGCTTTTTCAACCGCTGTTTCTTATGGCTTGCAGAATAAAAAGCTTATGGTGCCGCTTCTTACCGGAGCGGCTATCGTGGCTTTTACCAGAGTATATCTGGGCCATCACTATATTATAGATGTTATAGCCGGTGCTATTGTAGGTAGCGCATCTGCTATTATAATTTATCAATTCCGCGAGGAAATATACGATAATATTCCTTGATGGTTTGTAAAGTTAAGACTGGAGTATAATGAAAAAACTCTTTTTAATAATAATGTCGATAATACCGCTAATTCTTATCGCCGGGCCATCGGCGACAGGTGTATTCCTAAAAAGCAAGGTCGAGCGGCCAGGATTGCCTTTTTATCTGGATTCGGAGCATTTCCGTGTGTGGTATGATACTACGGGGAATAATGCAATCGAAAATATTGATACATTGCCCGAAAACGGAATACCAGACTATGCAGAAAAAACGCTTGCATATCTCGAAGAATCCTGGCAAAAGCAATGTATCGAGCTTGGTTTCAATGAGCCTTTCTTAGATAGCAGCACGATTAGACATGCTAATAATGTCGGCGGTAATGATAATTGGGATGTATATATTGTCAATATGGGCAGTGGATATTATGGCGGAACTGCCACTGATGAGTCCATGGGAAGGAATAAATCAACCGGCTTCATACAGATAAACAGCCGGCTTCGCGATATACCAAGATATGAAGATGACCCATATCAGGCTCTGGCTGTAACATGTGCACATGAATTTCAGCATATGATTCAGTTCACTTATAATAATAATAGAGCAAATCTCTGGCAGATGGAATGCACCGCAACCCTTATGGAAGAGGTCTGCTATGACGATGTAAATGATTATTATGCGTATCTTCCATATTATCTCGATAGGCAGTCTCTTCCGCTTTACAGTCATGGCAATGCGAGGGAATATGGTTCTGTTATCTGGCCTATCTATCTTGTAGAGCGGCATGGTGTCGAGATTATTCGAAGATGGTGGGAACTTACCGATGATTCAAATATGCTCACCGGTATTCGTGAAGCCCTCGTTGAATTCGATTCTGATATGGACAGCGAATATGCCGAGTTCTGCCGCTGGAATATGATGATTGGTTCCAATGCAATCGAAGGCCATGGCTATTCCGAAGCTCCAAACTATCCGCTTCCCCTATTCGATGAAGAGCTGGATATCGATTTGATGGAAGCAGTCGATACAACTATCGGGATGGATATAGATGGGCCGTATGCATGTAAACATCTTGCTATACCAATAGAATCTTCTCTTGGAAAATATTCTCTTAGAAGAAATCTGGATGGTAATAGCGGTGTTTATGCTTCTATCGAGGATATTTCCTATGAAAATAGCTGGAATATCCTTGTATCAGGTATTTTCCCGGATGGTTCTGAAAGCGTACCCTATGATGCTTCTATGGAAAATGCTTTTCTTGGTCCAGATAGCCTTCGAGCAGGTATTAAAGAGCTTTGGCCCTATGACTATATTATAGTATCTCCGATTTCTCTCTTTGACAGCGGTGTTCCATTCAATCTAAAAATTACCGCCGATGTAGATCCCATCGAAACCGCCATCGATAAGCCATATCCTAATCCGGTTCAAAAAGGCAATGAGATATATTTCCCCTTCTTCCTTTCGGAGACATCGGAGATTTTGCTAATTATTTATGATGCCTCGGGTATGCCGGTCTATAAAATATCAGAGGTTTTGCATTCTGGCCCACATCGCAAATTTCCTTACTGGAAAACAGAAGACATAGCATCTGGCCTATACCATTATAAACTCATCCTTCCCGAAGAAGAGCAATCTGGAATGATAATAGTAAAATAAACTGGGCCATTTACTCCATTGTCTCTTCTAAACCATTCATATCGAGGTTTTACATTGTCTGGGTTCGTTCCCGGGTAGTGGTTTCGGCTTTGCTCAATCACCGCCTTGATTTAGTCTATAGGCAAAATGAATTTAAAAAAGGCAGAATTGTAGTTTCGGTATAATGTGCAAAATCTAGTACTTGCTATTTTAGCTATTGATATATTTATTATTAATGCAAAAAATAAGTTTAGATATGGGAGTCATAATGGAATTTTCACTCTTGAGAAAATTGATGGATACACCGGGGGTTTCCGGCAATGAAACCAAAATACGCAATATCATAGCAGAAGAGATTAAACCATATGTCGATGATATTAAAGTGGACAGAATCGGCGATATTATTGCTCATAAGAAAGGCAATGGGCCACGAGTGCTCCTTATTGCGCACATGGACGAAGTCGGTTATATGGTCAAAGACATCGATGATAATGGATTTATCAAAGTCATCGCAATCGGTGGAATCGATCCGCGTGTTTTCTATGCGCAGCGGGTTATTGTACACGGCCGTGAAGATATCCGCGGCATTGTCGGCGCTACTCCACCGCATCTTTTAAAAGGCAAAGACTCCAGAGACAAGACTATACCACTGGACAAATGCTTTGTAGATATCGGTATGGAAGCCGATGATGTAAAAGAACTTGTACGGCCGGGCGATATTGTTACTTTCGATGTGCAATCCTGGGAAAATGATATTTCTCTTTTCGGCAAAGCCTTAGACGATCGAATTGGCTGCTTTGTTATGATAGAGGCTCTTAAAGCGGCAGAAAAATTAGATTGCGATCTATATATCGCTGGCTCTGTGCAGGAAGAGCGCGGAATGAAAGGCGCAAGCCCAGTGGCCACAGCCGTCCAGCCGGATATTGCTATCGCATTGGAAGGCACATTTGCCGCAGATGTTCCTGGAATTCCAGATACCGGTGGAAAGAGCATACAGGGCAAAGGGCCTGAGATTAGGCTCACCGATAGAGCGATGATGTCGCATCGTGGCCTGGTCGAAAATCTCATGACTATCGGCGATAGCAAAGAAATCGACTATCAGCTCGCTGTCAAGGATGCCGGTGCAACAGATGCCGCTGCCATACATTCGGCTTTATTGGGTGCACAGGTTACAGGTATTGCTATTCCATGTCGATATATCCATGCGCCATGCGGAATTGCAAGGAAATATGATATAGAACAAATGGTAAAGCTAATTACGGAATTTATTCAGCAAAAGGAATTTTCTATTAAGAAATGAAAAAGCTGAATCTCATATTATCGTTTGCAGTCTTTCTTCTGGCGGATGCTTCGCTACTGGCGGAAAATACGCTTTTCAAACCTCCATTTAAGCATACCTATGGCATAAACAAAGGCGATGAAAAAAAGCTTGATATGCTTCTCGGAAATGCAACCGATTTTGTCGATCCTCAGGGAATCGCATGCACAAGGCGCGATGCAACAAATAAACCGGGCAAGGACGATGATCCGGAGCTTACCGTCTATGGCGTTAATTCTGGAAAAGGGCAAATAATCTATAATAAATCGATGAAAGCGCTCGGGCTATTCGGCAAAGAAGGCCGAGGAGATGGCGAATTTAGAAACCCTCATGGGATTTTCGCAAGAAGAGACGGCATAGTGCTGGTTGCAGATACGGATAATAAGAGAATACAGATGCTCCGCCACGGCAAAAACGGCCTTAGATTCGATAAAAATATCGGTGAAGGTAAATTACATAAGCCATGGGATGTCCAGCTTACGCCAACCGACACAATAATGGTAAGCGATTATATGACAAATTCTATTCACTATTTCGATCTTTCTGGAAGACATCTCGGCGAAGTAGCGAGCGATAAACTTATAATGCCGCTGGGAATGGATATGGACAATAAAAGATTGCGAAAATCCCGTTATCATAGCAATACTATCTTTGTGATCGATTCGCTTGGCAAGAGAATCAATAAGCTCTCCTATGATAGCCATATTCTTCGCCGGGCGAGGCTATCCGATTTTGGATACCCAAAAGGTGTTGTGGTCTATTGCGCTCTCGATTATGATAATAATCTATATCTACCCGATACGGTGAATCACAAGATACATAAACTCGATAATGACCTCAGGCATCTCAAAAGCACCGGCCAATATGGCACTAAAGATGCTCTGGAATTTAATTATCCAAGAGGTATCGATATTTGGAGGCAATTTGGCCAGGTTTTTATTTCGGAGCGTGCAAGCGCACAATACTATTGGCTTGGTGTCGATATCGATAGGCTCGAAGTCCGCTATTATTCAGATAGTCTGCGTGAGAAAGTCGATATCGATATCTTTTTGACACAGAAGGCATATTTCGACCTTGTGATTACAGGGCCAGATGGCTTCGAGCTGGACTATTGCAAACGCCAGAGAAGGCTTCAGCAGGGCGAGCAAAATCTTAAATGGGATATGAAAGATGAAAGTGGCAGGAGAGTCAAGCCGGGAATCTATACATTTGAATTTCTTTTCGAGCCGACATATTCATCACATACCTTCCTTGAAATTCCAATGAAGAAGAAGGTCAAGATACCACCGAAACCGGATTTTAAATAAAAAAAGAATTAATAATTTTCTAATACCTTTTTTGGATTCTTTGGGGCGTAGAAATAATTAATAAAAACTCTCCTTTAATAAAGCCCCCTTCTTTATTAAAAACCCCTCTTCCAGAGAAAGAGGGGTTTATTTTATATCTTATATTTACTAATTCGACTTACCAGCGCAAAACCGGCTCTTTGATGGCCTTGACCTCATCCAACCTGCGGACAGGTGTTTCCACTGGTGCCATATGAAGCTTATCCGGGTCGTTTTTCGCCTCTTCGGCGATCTTTTTCATTGCTTTGGCGAATTCTTCCAGAGTCTCCTTGGTCTCGGTTTCGGTTGGCTCTATCATTATAGCCTCGCTCACGATAAGCGGGAAATAGACCGTTGGGGCATGATAACCGAAATCCAAAAGCCTCTTTGCAAGATCGAGTGTCTTTAGGCCATATTCACGAAGCGGTGTGCCCGAGAGGACAAATTCATGCATCGGCGTATGTGTATAATCGAGCTTGTATATCGAGTCTTCGAGAAGATGCAAAAGGTAATTGGCATTCGTAACCGCGCCTTCGGAGACTTTTTTTAGTCCCGGGCTTCCCAATTGCCTGATATATGTATATGCCCTAACAGCGACAGCAAATGCTCCCCAGAATGCCTGAAGCCTGCCAATAGATTTCGGCCTATCGAAATCGAGGCTGAAATGGCCATATTTTTTCGTTACATGTGGCTTTGGAAGGTAAGGTACCAGATGCTTAGCAACCGATACCGGCCCAGACCCCGGGCCACCGCCGCCATGAGGCGTCGAGAATGTTTTATGAAGATTATAATGCATCACATCGAAGCCGATATCGCCCGGGCGGACGCGGCCGAGCAGTGCATTCATATTTGCGCCGTCCATATAGAGCTGTGCGCCGGCTGCATGGATCTTCTCGGCGACCTCGACAATATTCTCCTCGAAAATGCCAAGAGTATTGGGATTGGTCAACATAACAAGTGCAACATCGTCATCGAGATATTCTTCTAAAATGTCGGCTGATACCATTCCGCGCTCATCCGATTCCATCGGGACAGGCTCCCAGCCCGCGAAAACAATAGATGCTGGATTTGTGCCATGCGATGAATCGGGAATAAGCACCTTTTTGCGCATATCGCCCTGATCATTGAGATATTCACGAATAATCATAAGCCCGGTGAATTCGCCATGTGCGCCTGCCGATGGCTGAAGTGTCGTATCTGCCATTCCGGCAATATTCGAGAGATATTCCTGAAGATTATAATACACCTCCAGAGCGCCCTGAATAGTCTTCTCTGGCATAAGGGGATGAAGCTCGGTGAATCCTGGCAAAGATGCCGCAAGGTCATTGACCTTGGGATTGTATTTCATCGTGCAGCTTCCAAGCGGATAGAAACCCTTATCGACATTATGATTCATGGTAGATAGATTGACGAAATGACGCATAACCTCGCCTTCGGTAACCGATGGCAGGCCGATTTTGCCATCGCGAATCATCTTATCATCGGGATATTCAGAAGGCGCAGGTTTCGGTACATCCGATTCCATCACAATGAAGCCGCGCTTGCCTTCTTTGGATATTTCATTTAATAACTTCATTATTTCTCCTTCGGGACATCATTGACCGATCTGGTACTGGTAGGAACTTTGCCAGCAGGATTGGGGCGGATAATTTTCCTGGCATCTTTATCTTCGAGAAGCAGAAGCTTATTCTTCGGTAATCTAAGTGCACGAAGAATCTCCTGGAATTTGCCATATTCATCCGGCTGAACCATTTTCTGCGAAATCTTAAGGTCGCGAGTCAATAAGATATTCCTGCCCTCTTCGCGTGATTCTATCTTGAAGGAACCGATTTCATTATCGATTTCTACCGGTTGCGTAAGGTAAACTACGCGATATTGTTCTGGAATATCCATGCGATATTCGACAAAGATTTCCGCTGGATAATCAGTATAATATGGAAATTCTCGATCGCCTATCGAACTCGGAAGAGTAATCGATGCAAATGTAACCGGATTTCCTGGGAATTCTATGACCATCATATCCTTCTGCAATGATGCAAAGTCCTCGGCCTCGAATTCGACTTCGAACCATAGGTTTACATCGCGGTCATCGCGGATTCCTGTTGTATCATTTTTAAGCTCGGCACCGGCTGATATCGATGAAACAAGGTCTTCGTAGATCATTGTCATTTTTCTTGGTGATTTATCGCGAAGCTTTGAACGCATATCACCATCTATCATGCCATAGCTTTTTGCATAGAGCTTGCCCTTAAGGAGGCCTTCTTTGTCCAGTTTAATATCATATTTAATCTCGAGTCTATTGGCCTCGGGGCTTTTCTTTGGGAAATCGATGAATTCATATCCACCGAGTTTTACCAGTAAACCTTTTTCGCCGGAAAGGTAGCCAAGAGTGCCATGTGGCGCATTGGACATGTAAGGGTCGATGTAATAGTACTCTCCATCGACAGTAGCTCGGACAATCACATGATTGAATTGCCTGATTGTAGGTATCTCTTCTCGAATCTTCCTTCCATTACGATTTACCAGAACTGGATGAGCTTCGATGCCTTCGGCCTTAAACATGGCAAGAAGCAGAATCGACAGATCGCGGCAGTCTCCGCTGCCATTATCTATAACTTTTTCGGCTTCATTAGGTGTATAATCCTGTTCGCCCAGCTCCATGTAAACCTTATTTATCTCCTCGGAAACCCAATCTGCGATAGCCCAGATTTTGTCTGCGCCTCCTTTGCCGGAAGATGCTTCGCTTGCAATTTTCCGAACCTTGTCTGTTACAATTGCCCTGGGAAGGAATTTCTTGGCGAAATAGCTAGCCTCATCGGTCCATGTGAGTTGTGTTGTAACTGTAACTGTCGGCAAAAATTCTGTGGCAGGCGGAAGGCCTTCTTCTGCATTTATTCCGCCATAGTCCTTGATATCCCAGCGGATTGTGTCCTGAGGCGTGACTGGCTCTGTTGCGCCATTGGAATATTCATAGTGCAAACGTACATCGCCAGGTACAAAACCAAATCTGGCATCGAGGACGGGATCCTCATCGACAAGAACATTATATCCGCCATAAGGATATGGTGGTTTGTCGGTATTTTTGACCTTTACCTTGATTTCGATAAATGACGATTCATTGACCGCCGGTACCGAAAGAACCATCTGCTTGCGCTGAACATAGTCTCCTGCACCGGTTAGATGTGGCGGCGTGATTTCATTTACGCTATGCATTGGAATCGGAGCAATATCGTAAACAAGTGAATCCTCTGTCTGATTAAATGACCTTGCCTGAATTATCTCGATATCCTGGAAAGTTGTGTCATAGTTGAATTTGAAATTGGAATAGGCCTTTTTGCCTTTATATGAGAATATCCTGATAAGATAATGGATATCCTTTTCATAGCGATACTCATCGATCATATTGATATGTTCATGCTTCATTAGCCAAAGGGCCTTAGCATCAGGATATTCGGAATATTCTGGAGCTTCCTGAATCATCTGGAGAATCTCTGGTGATACAATATCATCGCCAGCTACTTCTTCCATCGATTCATATTTTTCGGCAAGTATAGATACGCTAAAAATAAGTAATATTGCGAAAATCGGGAGCATTAATCTCTTGAAATTCATGACTGTCCTCCCTGTTTGACAAGTATAACCTGGCCGTCTCCAGCTTTTGAGAGGTTTTTGGACACCTCGCGCAGGCCTTTGTACTGATTGAGCTTGATCTTGGAATCATTAATGCGTAGCGATAGGTCGAAAGAAATTCTTTTACCATCGATTTTATAGTCATAATCTATGGAGCCAATCTCATGCTCCAAATCGACTTCATCCGGCAGGACTCTTGGCCGATATATATCTGCCATCTCGATTTTCTCGTGAACTTCTAAACCCATAGTAAGCATAATCTCGAATGGATATTTTCTTGTTTCGATGCTGGTATATTGCTGTAAAAATCCGCCTACGATAAGATCGAAGCTTCCCAGCGAAAGCGGCGCCTTAAGAAGCAGATAATCGCCGGCTACAATTGCATAATCTGGAATCTCGTATTCTATCGTCATTTTAGCAGGTATCCATAGATTGGACAATGGATCCGGCTCGATTTTCCAATTGGTGATCTCTGCTGCGGGATGAATGCCCGATACCATTCTCTCGAAAAGCCTGTCCATATCGGATTTGTCCAGCATTCTGAGTTGTCTCATTACCTCATCGTATATCCCGGTGCCTTCTATTGTAACTGTCGATGTCAAAGTTCCCCGGTCATCGATTTTGGTATCTGCCTTGATTGTGCCCATATTGTCTTCCGGCGGTATAATCGGAATGTATTCGAGATCATGTCCCTGTTTGGACATTGGCAAATATCCGCGATGCGAATAGTAGCCGGGAAGCCCATCGCGGCAGAATTCATCGGTTACATCCAGGAAAATCTCTTCGCCGGTCTTTAGCCTGGCAACCACGACCATATGATTGAATTGATTGCTTGCAATCTCGGGCAGAACCTCCGACTGCGGATTGGTGAGAGCATCATAGGCTTCTATGCCGGCATATTCGAGCATTGCAGTAAGCAGAGCGGATTTGTCCTTGCAGACGCCGCCTTTATTTTTGAATGTCTCATTTACATCATGAGGCGTTATGCCTTCTTTTGCGCCGAGTGATACGCCGATATAACGGATATCCTGAGCGACATAGTAATGAAGCGCCATCACTTTTTCGCGCTCGGTCTTTTTGTCTTTTATTAGTTCATCGACTTTGGCCTTGATTTCCGTGCCGATATTCATCATAGGTGCAGATAGCGAATAGGCTTCCTGAGAAAGCTCTTCCCATGTGGTATTGCTAAAAAGCAGCATAGTAGTGATATTTTTGGCCTGAACGCCGGGTTCCATAATAATCTGCGGAAAATCTCTTCCTTCCCAGACATATTTTGTATGTCCATCTTTGGTATTTTTCTCGAATTGGACTTTTCCTTCGTCATCATTATATACCTTCCAGTCGATAGGCATATTTTCTGGAATAATAGCTACCGAACGGCTCATAAGTATAGGCGAATCGCCCTGAAATGCATGGCTACCATCGATAATGCCATGGAAATATGGCTGAAGGCCCTTATAACGGACTACCATCTCGATAGCATCGCCCATCTGAAGCTTCGGCAGATTGATTGTCTTCTGCCTGAGATTGCTCCAAAAGATATCCATCTCGGAATAGCCCGGCATAGTCTCATCGACAATACTCGAATCCGAGACCAAAATCACGGTGCTATCGGGTTTTATAATCCTGATAAATTTAACCTGAAGGTCCATGACCTGTGAATCATAGCCCATCGAGACTTCGGACATCTCTCTGGCCTCTTTCATTGTCAGAATCTTTGTCAGGCTGTAATTATAATTATCAAAAACGCCTGTTGAATCGTAGTAAACGCTATCGATATCTTCAATAACTACAACATCGGCATTCGGGTAATCATTTCTGTCTCCGGCTGTATGGATTTTCGCAAAAATCTCATCCGAAGCGGCCTGTGGGTCTTCTTTTATGAATTTACCCATTCCACCGCCGCAGCCAAGAAACAGGACTACCCAAAGTAGAATAAGTAGTGGGAATGATTTTCTTAACATATATCCTCCGTGGATTTTATTTTCTATTTTTCGAGTCCGCGTTTTAGCGAGTCCACAAAATAGTCTATTTCTTCCTTCGATCTTTTTTCTGTAACGGCAATAAGAATTTCTTTTTCTTTTTCCTGATAGAATCTTGATAGGTCTGCACCGGCCAGAATTCCATGATAGGATAGGTTTTGTATAAGTTCTTTGGCCTTTGCAGGCGTTTTTATGGCAAATTCATTGAAGAATTTAGCATTCGGGTATACAAATTCGACGCCTTTGATTTCCTTCAGGTGTTTTGCCAGATAATGAGCTTTATTGAAGCAAAGCTCTGCAGTTTCTTTTATGCCTCTATCGCCGAGAAGCGCCATATAGACAGTCGCTGCCAGTGCGAGAAGCTGCTGATTGGTGCAAATATTGGATGTTGCCTTTTCGCGGCGGATGTGCTGCTCTCTTGTCTGGTATGTGAGCACAACTCCTCGTTTTCCGTCCTTATCGACAGTGAGTCCTGCGATTCTTCCTGGCATCCTGCGGACATACTTATTCGTCGATGCGAAATATCCCAGGCATGGCCCGCCGAAATTCATCCTATTGCCCAGAGATTGGGCTTCGCCGACTACGATATCGGCGCCATATTCTCCCGGAGGAGTCAAAAACCCCAGGCTTATCGGATTGGCAGAAACGATGAAGATTGCTTTCGAGCCTTTGATCGCTTCTTTGGCTGAAAATCCATCTTCTATTATCCCGAAGAAATTCGGATTCTGTAATAGCACGCCACCGATGGATTTATCGTCATCGAGCATATCTTTTAGGGCATCCAGGTCGGTCTGGCCATTTTCATTCAATGGAATATCGACAAGTTCGATCTTTCGGCCTCTTGTATATGTCTCTATTACATTGCGATATAGCGGATTGACACCATCGGAGATAAGAATCTTATTTGCTTTGCGCCTGATATTTAGCGCCATATTTACTGCTTCGGCACATGCTGAGCCACCGTCATAGACCGATGCATTGGCCACTTCCATACCAGTGAGTGCGGTAATCATCGACTGGAATTCGAAGATAGCGGTCAATGTGCCCTGGCTAACTTCGGCCTGATATGGCGTATATGCTGTGTAGAACTCCGAGCGTGATGTGATTCTTTCGACTGCGGCGGGTACATAGTGGTCATATATTCCGGCACCGATGAAATTATGGAGCTGCTCGGTAGAATTATTTCTGACTGATAGTCTTTTGAGATGTTCGAGAACTTCCATCTCCGACATTGGTTTCGGAAGATTAAGACATCCATCGAATTGCACGCGGCGAGGCACGGCCTTGTCGTAAAGCTCATCGAATGAATTATAGCCCATCTCCCGAATCATTTCGAATAGCGTTTCGGGTGAATTGGGAACAAACGGCATATTTACCTCATTTCGGTTAGTCCGATAAAAGCGAATTAGTCGCCGATTTCGGCTTTGTAGTCATCTGCAGAAAGAAGCTCATCCAGCTCGGGTTTATTCGATAGCTTAATTTTGGCGATCCAGCCGCCGTCATAAGGTTCGGAATTTGCTATTTCGGGATTATCTTCCAGCTCTGGATTGATTTCCAGGACTTCGCCAGAAACCGGTGAGAATATATCGGAAACGGCTTTCACAGCTTCGACACTTCCCATAACATCGCCGGCTTCGTATTCATCGCCTTCGCCGGATATATCGAAGAAAACGATATCGCCCAGTTCACCCTGTGCATAGTCGGTGATTCCAATTGTGGCGGTATCGCCATCGACTTTGACCCATTCATGGTCTTTTGTGTATTTTAGGTCATCTCTTACTTCAGACATTTTGCCTCCTTTTATTGGCTGTTTTACAAACAAAATTTCATAAAATTTACTATTTATATAGAATTTAAGCAAGTAATTTACCTATTTACAGAGATTTGTTGATGAATTATTTCTCTTTAATTCAAAAACAAACTTAACCTTGCTTATAATAATAAATTCAATTTCTTCAGACTGATACACCACTATAAACTTTGATATCTAAACGAAAATTTAACTTTACATGATCAACTAACGATATATTTTCTCCTCGGTATTGAATTTTTAGAAGGGAGCCTCGATGAAAAAAATACTCGTTTTAATAGCATGTGTAACGATTGCCTTTGCAGATAAAACCGGCACAATAGAAGGCACCATTACAGCCAAAAATACCGACGAACCGCTTCCGGCTGCCAATATAATCTTAATTGGCGAAAAACTGGGGGCAGCAACAGACATCCATGGGAAATATTTCATCGAGAATGTTCCGATAGGGAGCCATGATGTAAAAGTAACTATGGTCGGCTATAAACCAATTATCAATAATCGAGTCATTGTCAAATCCGGCAGGCCGGCTGTTCTGGATGTTCAGCTCGAGGTGGATGTTTCCGAGACAGAGAAAATTGTCGTGAAGCCGACCTATTTCAAGAAGACAAAGGATGCTGCCGTATCATCGCGCAATATGGACTATGAAGAAATCGCAGTTCAGCCTGGTGGCTCTTTCGATATACAAAGGTCTATGCAGGCTCTGCCCTCGGTGGTTTCTTCCGCCGATACAGATAATGAGATAATCGTGCGCGGCGGCAATTATGGCGAGAATCTTTTCATGATAGATAATATCGAGATTCCCAATCCCAATCATTTCGGCTGGATTGGAACCGGCGGCGGGCCTATTTCCGCTATTTATATGGATTTTGTCGAAGAAGTCGATTTTATTGCAGGAGCATTTCCTGCCAAATTCGGCGATAAGGCTTCCAGTGTATTGGATATCCATCTTCGTGAAGGCTTGAGAGACCGTTTTCATTTCAAGGCCGATTTGGGCATGTCGGGAGTCGGAGGAAATATCGAAGGCCCTTTGCCCGATAAAAAAGGGTCATATATGCTCGCATATCACAAAAGCTTCCTCGATCTCATTGCCAATACATGGGGAATGACTTCGATACCACAATATTGGAATACTCAGGGCAAACTAAACTATGATTTTTCACCAAGGCTGAAAGCCAACTTCTTCGGCATGTTCGCCAAGGACTGGATAGAAATCGATTCTCGCGAAGAAAGCTATATGGACGAAGACGAGGATCATTGGTATGTCGAATCCAGGACAGACCAATTTACACTCGGAGGAAGCCTGAAGAAAATCTATAATAAAGGCTATGGCATGATTACTCTCTATGGAAGCTCCCATCATTGGGATGAATTTACTGTGGATGCCGATGATCATTCTGATCTCTGGAATGAAAGCGATATCACAGAGTCCAAAATCGCAGCAAAATTCGATATGCTATATAATCCATATAAATCCAATGAACTTTCTGCTGGGCTTTATGCACGATACAATATATTCGACTATGACTATTATGACGATATCGACACGCTTTATTATTACTATCCGGGAACCGATTCTATCATTGGCTCGACAGGATATGTTTTCGGCAAAGATACATTTTCGGAGGAATCGACTGGCAAGCTTGGTGGTTATGCTCAGTATCGCCATCATTTTGGCCCGCTTTTTTATGCTATGGCTGGCGTTCGTGTCGATTATTTGGAATACACCAATCGTTTATATATCTCACCAAGAGCAACTATAACATATAAACTTACTTCAGAGACAGATATTTCTCTGGCATACGGCCGGCACTATCAATCGCCGACATGGTTTGAATTGGCTTTTAATGGCAAAAAAAGGCCGCTGGATTATTATTATGCCGATCAAGTTGTCATCGGTATCGACCACCTATTCGCAGATGATATTCGTGCAACTGCGGAAGCATATTATAAAAGGTATGAAGACTATCCAATCCAAAAGAGCAATACAACACCGGAACCATTCGACCAAGAATATTACTATGTCAATGAAGTCGAAGGATATGCTCAGGGAATCGAATTCTTTCTGCAGAAAAAGGTCAAAAAGAATTTCTGGGGTACTGCATCGTATTCATATTCAATCGCCCGCAATAAAGACCCGAGAAGATCATTCTGCCCCGATACTGGAGAATGTATCTACAATGAATATCCAAAGTCATTCGACTATGGCCATGTCGCCACCGGTGTCCTGGGCTATCGCCGTGAATTTATGAATGAAGAGTGGTATAAAGATTTGCAGGGTAAATTTTGGTGGGAAGCCATTAGCTGGATTCCGGGCATGCCTTCCGATGAAAGCGAATATTCGGTTCGCTTTAGATATCTTGGCAAAAGGCCGATGCAGCAGCCAGTTTATCACGATACCCTGCGAACATGGACAATAGAACCGGATCAGGCATATATGACGGGGAGAATACCAGCATATTCATCACTCGACCTGAGATTGCAATCAAGATGGTATTCAGGGAAATTCACTGTGTTTACATATATAGAGCTGGACAATTCGTTAAATAATAAGAATATCTGGTATTATCAATACAACCCGGATGGCTCGATCGATACTATCTACCAGCGTGGGCGTATGTTTGTCGGCGGCGTGATTGTCGAGTTTTAGCTGAGGGCTGAATAATCCCAAATTAGGATACTTTATCTGTTTCGTCTTTGCTTATTTAGCTTTTGTTGCCAATTTGGGTCTTCATATTCGCCAATAACTGTCGAAGATAATAGCTCCATTTTTCCGATATTTAATTTGTCGCCAAATATGAACTCTCCATCGACATCGCTTCCGGTATATATCCATTTTTCCCATGCATTGGTTTCGCTTGTGAATGGATGTCTTTCGATATAGTCTGGCGGGCCGTATTCTATGTATATCTTGCCCATATCGGTTTTATAGCCATCTTTCCTTCCTTCGCCGGTTTCGAAAGCCTGCGCTGCATATGCCCAATTCTCCAGAAAAGCTTGCTTTTGCTTTTGGCCTTCTGTGGTATCATTTCTGGCCCAGTAGTTTTTCCAGTAGTCGTATTTGGTCTCTGGATTCAGGGCATCGAAGGCTCTTTCTTCCGAAGTAGGCAATAGAAAACGCATCATTCGGGTAAGAAGATCTGTTTCTTCGGGAGAAAGCTTCTGCCTGTCCTGCGTTTTCTTTTTGATAACTGTAAAACCCCGCTTTTTGATATCGGTGTCTTTTCCTTTCTGGTCAGAAAGTTTGACTACCAGGTCATAGTCGCCTTCATAAAGGCCTGTAACATTCATCTCATTGAAAGCCACGCCTTCTTTGGGAATATCTATTTCACGGAATTTGCGGATCATATTGCCATTAGTATCTTCTATTCCAAGAAAGAGCCGCGAATCTTCATAGTTATATAATTCATAGGTAAATTTCATCATAGGGAAGTATGGCGTATAGACGGCCCGTGGATAAGGCAATATCTTAATATTATATTTTGTAAACAAGCTTGAATCCGGCATTCCGACTTTGCCGATAAGGTAAATATCGCTAAGCCTCGGCTCCTCGACAGAATAATCATCGACAGTGAAATTTAGTTTTTTGCTCATTTGCTTTTTCCTATCGGCGGCATCTGTTATTATAACTACTGCTTTATAATTTCCCGACAATAGCGCAAATGGATAAAGCTCGATAAGGTGATATGGATTCTCTGGAGATATTCCGGGTTGCACATATATCTCTCTTTTTAGAGAAAGAGAATCGATTATATTTTCTTCCGAATCCATCAATGTCATCGAGATATTGATGGCGCCTTCATGCGAGCCATCATTATTTTGAACCATCTCTATATCCTGTCGGGCATAGGAAAGATAGATTTCGGTATAGCTGGTATCGCCCGGCATACCTTTATAGGATGCTGCCTGAAGTGCAATATCGAATAAATCATCGTTTACCCCATATATCGAAAGAATCGATATCAATATGGAAAGTATTATTATTTTTCGCAAATTAGCCCCTTTCATAATATATCAAATGCTTTTTACAAGATAAGTTATAGCCAGCGAAATTTCAATGATTTTCATTCTCTTCTAAAACTATATACAAACATTATATATAACGCAACGGCTTTACTGGTGTTTTAGCCAGGAATTATGACAATGCGGAACAGGGCATTGTCTGCCCATATCGATAGTAATATTTAATCGCTTGTTTAGTTTATAACTTGCTTTTATATTGACTTGTGAATCGATTTGATGTGGAGGAAAATGAATAGGCCATATATAATAGAATTAGATAATGGATTAAAACTTGTATTTGTCGAAAATCATCGATATCCAAAGGTAGAAATTCTCGCAACATATAGAGTTGGCGCCATCGATGAGGATGATGACCATGATGGTGTCTCGCATTTTTTGGAACATCTGCTTTTTAAAGGCACTTCCAATAGAACCGATATAGAGCTTAAAGAAAGTGTTGCTGCTATCGGCGGTTCTATTAATGCATCAACGATGAGTGCATCTACGATGTATACTCTGAGCATACCGGCAAGCAGTATTAAAGAAGCTATCGATTTGCAAGCCGATCAATTGCAAAATTCATTGATACTCAAAGAGCAGGTAGAGCGAGAACGCGCCGTAGTTCAGGAAGAAATCCGTATTTCTCTGGATAATCCGCTATGGTGTACTATGGAAAAAATGCTCCAGACGATGTTCAAAAAGCATCCATTGCGCCGGACTATTTTGGGAAGTTATGACCTTATCGGAAGTGTTCCACGAGACAGAATTTATAATTATTATCGGCATCATTATGTGCCAAATAATATGGCTTATATTTTCGTTGGTGATTTTGAGATTGCCGAGATTTATCCGCTTCTCGAAGAAAAATGGGGGCATCTTGCATCGAGGCAAATCCGAAAGCCCAGGCTATTCGAACCACAGCAGACGCAGCCTCGGACAAAGATCATAAAAAGCGATATCAATCAATCGGTTTTGATGTATGGAATCAGGACACCGGGAATAAAAGACCCTGACTTTCACAGCATACGTGCTATTATCAGTTATTTGACCAGTGGCAGAAATTCCAAATTGCATAAAAGGCTAATCTCAGAGGAAAAGCTGGCGCATTCTATATTCACTTATGGAGATTCTCTGTCATATATGGGATATTTCCTAATCGGTGTCCTCGCAGGCGATGATGCCGATATCGAAAAAATTCAGAAGATTATTATGGAAGAGATCGAATATGTCAAAAATTTCGGCATGGATGACATGGAATTGAAAAGGGCAAAAAACCGGCTTCTTCTGGCCAAAGACAGGTCCGAGGAGTCATTTTCTGGTATCGCTTATGGCCTCGCCAA
The DNA here is from genome assembly GCA_046542255.1 of Candidatus Zixiibacteriota bacterium. Taxonomy (GTDB): domain Bacteria; phylum UBP14; class UBA6098; order JBKHBT01; family JBKHBT01; genus JBKHBT01. The sequence continues at coordinate 23,357 of JBKHBT010000041.1, forward strand.
TGATTTTGCAACTGTTGGTATCTCAAAAATCGATAATGAAAGAAATGAAATACTCGATATCGATACAAGGAGCGTAATCCGCGCTGCGAACTACTATTTCTCGCTATCAAGCCGCGCAAATTGGGTAATAAATATCCCTGATAGGATGAAAAGACCGAAAATTATCACATCAGATAAAAAACTCCGCAAAAGGTTTATCAAGCAGGAGGATTTCATCAAGCTGGATAATGGCCTTCATGTAGCAATGGCACGCGAGAAGAAGCTGAATCTTATCCATACATCGATAGTCAGCCGCCCATCGACAGAGAGCGAATCACCACGACTGTGCGGAATCAATAACCTGGCGCTTCATTCGATGCTTTATGGCACAAAGGCCAATCCCGGCGAGAGTTTTGATGAAGAGGCTGCAAATATCGGTGCCATTTTCGGCACTGCTGCCTGGAAGGAGATGAAATATTTTGCCGGTTCGGTAATTCCAGAGAATATCGACAGGTTTTTAGAGCTATTCTATGAGGTTCAGATGGAACCCGATATGTCCGAGCGCGCCATTGAGATTGTCCGCCATAGGACATTAAAACAGATCAAATCTGCTGTCGATGTTCCGATGCATTATCTTTTCCGAAGATGGCGCGTAACTTTATTTGGCAATACCGGTTATGGTTTGCCGGACAATGGCTTCCTGGAGAATCTGCCCAAAATTGAGCATGAAAAAATCCGCCAATATGCAGCAAATTTAATAAATCCTGCTGAATCACTATTTCTAATAACTGGCGATTTCGACCGTGACGAGATGCTCGAAAAATTGAACCGTTCTTTCGGCCAGATACCATCGAAACCGGAAATCCCATTACCGAATGCAGAATTTGTCGATAAGCATGATATCATCGAAGAGTCGAATCATTTTCAGACTGTTATTGCTCTTGCGGCTCCAGGTTTACCCTATGAAAACCCCAGCAGTGCCGGCCTTTATATGGCTATGATGATTCTTGGCAGTGGCCTGTCATCGCGGTTTTTCAAAAATATTCGTGATAAGGAATCGCTGGCATATTTTATTGGTGGTGAGAGTGTATCTAAGTATCGTGTTGGCGCTATTGTCGCCTATCTGGGAACTGCGCCGCAAAATGAAAAGCAGGCAATATCCAGCCTCAATCGCGAACTCGAGCTTGCCGCTAATAAAGGATTTACGCAGGATGAGCTCGATAGGGCGATTGCAATGTTCAAGGGAAGATGGCTATCCTATGGCGAAAACCCAAAAATGGCGCTTCTGCGGGATTATGCTGATTTCCTCTACGGCTATAATTTGAACTTCACCAAAGACTATTATTCGCGAATGGTGAACTGCACTCTTGAAGAAGCTAATAATGCAGCTAGTAAATATCTAAAGCCGGGACTATTTAGAAAATTCATCTATCGAGGCAAAAAACCGAGTTGATATTGACAAAAAGCCCCTCTAAATCTCCCCGAAGGGGAGACTTAAGCTGCTTTGACGGAAGATATTGAAATAGAAAACTAAACAAATCATCATTCCAACACTCTGCGAAGAACAAAGCCTTACCACCCAACCCTCGTTCCAACGCTTCGCGTGGAACGCCACGCCACATAACAACGCTCCGCGTTGATTTTACAGCCCATAAAACCACCTAATATATTAATTCCACATTAAAATACATAAAACTCGATTTTTCTCTTGCCAAAATCTTTAATGCATATATATTAGCAAACAATGAAAAGGTTGCTAAAAAGAGCAGATAACCAATTGAAAAGTAAAGAGTTAATAAATCAGGAAACAATAGCACTGAATTGAGAATAGGCTAAATGCTATCTAATAATCAAAATACCAAACAAAAAGTCATCACTAAATCCGTGATGAAGCAAAAGGAGGAATTATGAAGCTCAAGCCTCTACACGACCGTGTACTCGTAAAACCAGAAGAGGTCGAAAAAAAGACAGAAGGCGGACTCTATATTCCAGATACCGCAAAAAAAGAAAAGCCACAACGTGGCGAAGTTGTAGCAGTTGGCGAAGGCCAGGGCGATACACCGCTCAAGGTCAAAGAAGGCGATAAGGTACTATTCAGCAAATTTGCCGGCAATGATATTACAATCGAAGATGTCGAATATCTGATTATGAGAGAAAACGACATTCTCGCAATAATCGAAGACTAATATAGATTTAAGGAGGAAATACAATGGCTAAAGATATTTTATATTCACAGAAAGCCCGCGAAAACATCAAAGAGGGCGTTATTAAGCTGGCAAAGGCTGTCAAAGTAACACTCGGCCCAAAAGGCAGAAATGTCTTGATAGATAAGAAATTCGGCAGCCCGACAATCACCAAAGATGGCGTTACAGTCGCCAAAGAAATCGAACTCGAAAACAAATTCGAGAATATGGGCGCACAATTGGTCAAAGAAGTAGCATCGAGAACTTCCGATGTCGCTGGTGATGGCACCACAACAGCCACTGTTCTTGCAGAAGCCATCTTTCTCGAGGGACTTAAAAATGTTACTGCTGGCAGCAATCCGATGGAAATTCAGCGCGGCCTCATGCAGTGCACACAGGCAATCGTAGAAGAGCTTGCCAGGCTTTCCAAAGATATTTCGGATTCTCAGGAAATTGCTCAGGTCGGCGCAATATCCGCTAATAATGACCTCAAAATTGGTAAACTGATTTCCGAGGCAATGGACAAAGTCGGCAAAGAAGGTGTTATCACAGTCGAAGAAGCCAAAGGCACCGAGACGGTTCTGGATGTTGTCGAAGGTATGCAGTTTGATCGCGGTTATCTCTCTCCATATTTCATAACAGATACAGACTCGATGGAAACCAGCCTCGAGGACCCATATATTCTCATTTTCGATAAGAAAATCAGCGCTATGAAAGATATTATCAGCATTCTCGAAAATCTCACCAAAGAACACAGAAGCCTACTTATTATTGCCGAAGATGTCGAGGGTGAAGCCCTTGCTACTTTGGTTCTTAATAAACTCCGCGGTGTTCTCAAAGTCGCAGCTATCAAGGCTCCAGGCTTTGGCGACAGAAGGAAAGAGATGCTCAAAGACATCGCTGTCCTCACCGGTGGAAATGTCATTTCAGAAGAACTCGGAATGAAGCTCGAAAATGCCAAGATGGATGACCTTGGAACCGCCAAGAAAGTTACAATCGGCAAAGAGAATACCACAATCGTAGAAGGTGCTGGCACAAGCAAAGCAATCAAAGCCAGAATCGATGAGATTCGTGTACAAATCGAAAATGCAACATCCGACTATGACCGCGAAAAGCTTCAGGAAAGAATGGCCAAGCTAGTCGGCGGAGTCGCTGTTATCAAAGTCGGTGCATCGACCGAGACCGAGATGAAAGAGAAGAAAGCCAGAGTCGAAGATGCACTTCACGCAACTCGCGCGGCTGTCGAAGAAGGCATAGTTCCTGGTGGTGGAGTAGCACTCATCAGATCGCTCAAAGCCTTAGACAAAATGAAAATCGAAGGCGATGCGAAAATCGCTATTGGCATCATAAGAAAAGCACTGGAAGAGCCACTTCGCCAGATTGCGGACAATGCCGGCCATGAAGGTTCAGTAGTTGTCAATAAGGTACGCGGCGAAAAAGATGATTATGGTTTCGATGCAAGAGATGAAGAATACACCAAGCTTCTCGCTGCAGGAATCATCGACCCTACCAAGGTTACCAGAATCGCTCTGGAGAGCGCAGTTTCAGTCAGCTCATTACTTCTGACCACAGAAGCCGTCATTTCTGAGATACCAGAAGAAGACGGCGGCGGAGCACCTGCTGCACCACCTATGGGTGGAATGGGCGGCATGGGCGGCGGAATGGGAATGATGTAAGTCATTCTCAATCCGGCTCTAAGTAGCCTGATACTTATCACATAGATTATGAAGACCCCTCTTATTTTGAGAGGGGTTTTCTTTTGAAAGGCGCTTTTTTTGTGGATTTAATTGCATTGATTAGCAAAGCCCAAAAAGTAAAGACACAATAAATTGTGCATCTACTCAAATCGATAAAGTATTCAGGTTTTGGAATTACCTGATGAGCGTTATCGTACCCTCACAAATAATTTCGCCATCACGCGAGATGATATAGAAATATAAACCCGTCTTGGCTTTCTTGCCGTTTTGGTCCCTGCCGTCCCAAAGCCTTTCCTGGAAATCGGTATAGCGGTTTACAACATCAAGTTTGCGCGAGAAAGTCGATATCGATATCTTTTTAACACAGAAGGCATATTTCGACCTTGTGATTACAGGACCAGACAATGCGCTGTTCCGCATTGTCATACTTTTCAGGCTAAACCCAACTTCCACAACGCAATTTCTAACTTCTTTAATTAATGGCACTTAGGA
>JBKHBT010000140.1:0-5705 GCA_046542255.1 Candidatus Zixiibacteriota bacterium
GCTTCAGAAGAGACAATGCGTTGTTCCGCATTGTCATACTTCCCAGCTAAAACATTCCCAGTTTGAAAATTATTTGATATAGAGAATCTTTCCTGTTCTTATTTTCTCATTTGCAATCGCTCGATAAAGATAAACACCGGCAGGAGTATAACTGTCTGGGCGCCAGATAGTTCTCTGCGAACCGGCATCGATCGTGTCTATGAGTCTTCCATTGGTATTGTAAATCTCGATTTTGGTATTTCGTCCAGAGAATTCTCCCAGCTTGAAAGATACTGCCGAATTAAATGGATTTGGATATGCTATGATATCGAGCCTGTCAGGAATTGCGGAGAAAGGCTTGCCTTCCTGCACCGCAGTAAAAGGCTGGCCAAACCATTGAAGAACTCTCGCCAAAAGATGAAATCTTATTTCGCTGCCTGGATTTTGTCCTTCTACGCCAGCTATCGAGAATTCGGAGAAGAATGTCTTATTCGATGGCGTTTCATATCTCGTGGCGCAGAATACATCTTCATGGCCATTGTAGTAAAATACATTAATGCCATCTTCGATAGCCTGACATTGTCCGATAGAATTCTGTGGGCCAAAAGCATCCGCGCCCATTGTAACATCGATATCCAGGCCATTGCCGACCGTATCGCCATCGACTCCAAGTGTGCTCATGCCCCAGAAACGGCTTGGCAGCTCATCTGCGATATGCTCGGCCTTGAAGTAATCAGCAAGAAAATCAGTTATAATTGGGTCATCGGCAAGGTATTGTCCAGAAAGATACATGCATTTACCAGATATATCCAAAAAGCTGGAAAAGGCATCGATTTCTTCTGTGGTTATCGGTATGGAGTCATTTCGGCCATTCAAGAAAACAACATAATCAAAATTATCATTGAGAAAATCGCTATCTATTGGCCCATGAAGGTCGGCATCATAGTGTTCATAGTTGACATTGCCCATTCGAAGGTCATTGAAAATATATGTCTCGACCAGCTCGCCGCCATCGCGGTCATAGATAAGAAGTTTGGGATATCCGATTAATTTATTGGCAGTGTCTTTTCGGAAATAGCCGGACTCTTCCTGAAGCTCAATATCGAATGTAACGATGTCGCCTTCATCGAGTGCTTCATTAACAGTAAATGTAAGTGGAGTACCGAAATTATCAATGGAATCGCCGGGTGCGATATCCGGAAGGCTTATGCCTGTTTCTATAACATCGATGCCATCATGTTCAGATGATAGATAAAGCGTCATCTCGCCCGGATCCTGCCATTCCTCATCGCAATGATAATATACATAAACATAGCCAGTTTCGCCAACATCGATTCTTCCGTCTTCATCGTCCTCGGCAGGTAAAACAGCGATCGAATCAAGATAGAAATGTGGATATACTTCCTGATATAAGGCTGTATAAAGATTCAGCCTGCCATCTCCAAGCGAATCAGCTTCAAAAAGCGGGTGGTCGATTGGTACTGCATATTCTTGCAATCTCGAGTATACATCCACCCAGTTATATTCTGGATGCTCTGCCAGCATAAGAATTCCAGCGCCTGCGACTATTGGCGATGCCATCGAAGTACCATCTTTGCCTTCGAAAGGAAAAGCCACAGTCGAACCTTCACTATGCAATGGGATCGGTGCGAAAATATCCACACCGGGAGCGCATATGGCGATTCTTCTGCCAAAAGTCGTAAAATCTGCAGGCATATCATCTTCATCGGTTGCTGCAACTGCCATAACACCGGTATAATTCGAAGGGTAATGACTTTCTGAATCACCTTCATTTCCAGAGGCCGCAACCATGAAAACTTTTGATGAGTCCTGCGCCCTCTGGAGAACTGCCGAAACCATTCCATTATAGTTATTGCCACCATAGCTCATATTCCATACCCTTGCACCATTTAATCTGGCATAGGTATATGCTGCAATCGAGAATGAATGAGGATGTGTTCCTGTGAGATGGGTTCCACCGCGCATATAGTAATATCCTGCTTTTAGCGCCATAAGCTTTCCAGCCCATGCCACGCCGACTGTTCCAATCGAGTCATTATTGGCTGCCCCCAGCATTGTGCCTGCGACATGAGTGCCATGGCCGACAGCGCCGACATCATCATAAGGGTCATTGTCTTCTTCATAATAGTCTTCCATATCGTGCTGATAGACCTCATCGAGAGGGTCATCAGTAAAGTCGATAAAGTCCCAGCCAATCAGGTCATCAATATAACCATTGCCATCGTCATCGATGCCATTTAAGTCATCCGGATCATAATAGTACTCATAGTTTCCGTAATATGACCAATTATGACGCCTTTCGATTGTCCTGCCATCGCCATCTGCATCTTCGCCGAGATTTTGCCATAGAAGGGGCGCAATATCTGGATGTTGCCAGTCAACGGCTTCGAAATGTGCGGCAATAATAGTGGAATCGCCAGTATTGAAATCCCAGGCATAGTTGGCACGAATCTGCCTGAGGTGCCATTGGTCGGGATATTGTGCATCGCTCGGTGTAGTGATATGTTCATGTTCCAGATAATCTGGCGATGCATCGATAACACAATCGAGATTTCTGAAATCGTCAGATGCAGCTTCCAGATCCATATCTTTATCGATGAAACTTACAACGAGAAGATTTCTCATATCGAAGACTTTGCTGGCATAGTGTTCATTCATCTTGCGGACTGGGATAAGGTATTTTCCACTTTGGGAACCATAGTACTCGAATAGATTGTCCACATCTTCGATTCCGCATGTAAATTTATTGTCAGTTCTCAGTTTGGTTTCATACTCCGGGTCGATATGAATAATCATCCTGCCTGGAATATAGTCTCCGAATGCAATACATATAATGCTCAAAAGTAAAATAGCCTTTTTCATGTCCCTCCAGGTACTATTAAGTACAGTTTACAAATTGCTCTCGATTAAAAATAAGTTAATGTGCTTTATTTTGCAATATCCTTTTCTGTAATAAACTTTCTCATGGCCTCGGTTTTATATTAGTATATTCATGCTTTGTTAAAACTGCTTGAAATATTGTCGCTATCATGTATATTATAGCCCAAATAAAGGAGTTAAGATGAATGATAAATTATTCTGGTTTTCGGGAAGCGGTAATTCTCTTTATGCAGCCAAAAGGATTGGCAAAGCGCTTGGAGATATCGAAATTGCACCTATCAAAGAATCATTTTCCTTATATGGCAAGATCGATACCCTGTACATGGTCTTTCCTATTTATGGCTGGGGCCCACCTCTTATCATACGCCGCTTTATCGATAGATTGCCCCAAAAATACGCTAAAAATGCGATTTGTATTTATACATATGGTGGCGATGCTGGTCCGGTTAGCAGGATTATCAAAAAGCTTTTAAAGGTGAAAGATATATCTTTACAGGCATCATACGGCATCAAGACAATCGATAATTATCCACCTTTTGGTGGCGCACCGGCTGAAGATGTTCAGAAGATAAAGCTAGATGAAGAAGAAGAGCAACTAGAAGAGATTATTGAAAATCTCAAAGACAATCCTTCTGGAAATCACGAGGATGCTAAAATTTATTTCAAGATAGTTGGCAGTATTATACAGGCGCTTTTCCAGCAGGGCCTCAAAACTGCCGATAAGAAATTCCATTTCACCGATAAATGTACAAAATGTGGCATCTGCAAAAAAATCTGTCCCGTCGATAATATTGAGATCGATAAAAATGGCCCTTCCTGGCTCGGACATTGCGAACAGTGTTTTGCATGTTTTCATTGGTGCCCCGAAGAGGCAATCGAATTTGGAAAGAAATCGAAAGGCCAGATAAGATATCATCATCCCGGAATTCAGCGGAAAGAATTCATCGATTAAAAGCTGATAATTCTTATGATGATTTTGAACTACACTCGCTTTTTTTGATAATATATATTTGCTAATTATTTAGAATTAAAGGTATCAGTTATGAATAATCAAGGTTATGAAAAGTCGGCAAAGCTCTATGATATATTCGATAACAAAAAGAATCATGATTTCTTTATGGAATATGCGCAAGAGCAGAAAGAAATACTCGATATCGGAGCTGGAACTGGGCGGATTGCAATACCTTTAGCAAAGAAAAAAATAGATGTCTATTGCGTGGAGCCATCGCGTGCTATGCTGGATGTATTCGAGAAGAAGATTTCCAAAATCGATATAGGGGGTAAAATAGTTCTGCACAAGGCCTTCGCATCGACTTTCAAAATACATCAGAAATTTAAGATTGCTTTCATGTCGGGATGTTTCGACCATTTTTTGACCGATACAGAAAGAATAGATTCGCTCATAAATATTAGAAAACATCTCGAAGATGATGGCAGGCTCGTCTTCGATGTCTTTATCGGGCTTATGGAAGAATCTGAACTTGTACCAGCAGGAGAAATTCAGATTGATAACCGAGTTTACAAGAGATTTGTCGGCGGCAAAATCGTTGATAATCATATCAAAGAAACTAAGCTGACCTATGAGATATTTGAAGACGGCAAAAAAATCGATACGATAGAAGAGATTAGCCCGGTTGGAATTACAAGCCGCGAGCGAATCCATAAACTTCTTAAAATTGCGAACTATGAAATATGCAATGAATATTCCGATTTTGATTTTACGACTTTTAAGTATGGGGATGATTTGCTAATCATCGAAGCAATGAAGAAATAGTGCTGTAAAATTATTCGTTTCCTCTTTTGAAGCCATATATAACATATATATAATACTTAATATATATATCCAAAAGGCTTTACTGATGTTTTAGCCTGAAAAGTATGACAATGCGGAACAGCGCATTGTCTGGTTTTGCCAAAAAATATTAATGCTTGAATTTTTGGCTGATTTATACTATATTATTTAAGAATTAAATAATGATACAAATTGCTTTTTGACGGCTATTTATATTAACTTTACACATAAAGGACACCTATGAAATTATCTAAGAAAGATTTATTAAACCTATCTTTATTGACTTTCTTTTTTATTTTGTCTGTAATTATTTTCGTAGTTTGTGATGATGATTCGAAAGCTCAAGACCCATATAATGTAGCAGCGGCTGGTGATACCGTCTATACACATATCTTATCAGTCGAAAACGGCAATATCGGTATTCGAATACAAATTCCCAATGAACCTCGATACAGCGATGGCGCTCCTATTGTAGTAAATAGCAGTGGCTGGTTTGCAGGCAATTATAATTTCAATCTTGGTTGGGATTTTACTGAAATAGGTGCGATATGGGTCAATTATATCTGGCCAGGCCAGACCGATAATCAAACAGGAATTTCCAGTGATGGAGTCTATGATTATGTCGGGCCTAATTGCATCGCCGGCTTTCGTGATGTCATTAAATTCTCCTGTGGACAGATTCCAGATACCGCCGGCAGGTATATTGATGAACTTATCGAAATGAAAGTTTTGACCGATAATGTCGGACTACATGCTTCTTCTCATTCCGGTGTCGGAGCGACATTAGTCATGGCAGAATATGGAAGTGAATTTCCAAATTTGAAATACTTCATAGGCCGGGAAAATCCGACTGTCGATGCCAATTATGCTATGGAAACTGGCCATTTCGAACCGGATTATGGCCATGAACGTGAGCATATTGTGAATCCTTTTTATAAGCCCGAACTCTATTGCCGGGATAGTCTCGTGATAGATTATTCTCTTTTAAAGCCATATATATAACACATATATAATACTTAATATATATACCCAA
>JBKHBT010000141.1:0-5632 GCA_046542255.1 Candidatus Zixiibacteriota bacterium
TGGAAAAAACCGCTTTGCGATATTGCAAAAGCGGCCTCATTTCTCGAAAAGCTGGGGAGCAGGGATTCGAACCCCAATTACTGGATCCAGAGTCCAATGTACTGCCAATTGTACGACTCCCCATTATTTTCAATCGGGTATAAAATAATGGCTGAAATCATTTGGTCAAGTAAAAAGTGAAAAAATCCAAATTTATATTGACCTTTATCCATAACTTCTTGATATTACTGAAAAACGAGAAAGGAGAAATATGGTAAAAATTGGAAATATCAAAATGGGAAAAGCCAATAATACAGCGATTATCGCCGGCCCATGTGCTATTGAATCAAAAGATATGGCATTTGAAACCGCAGGGCATATCAAAAAAATTTCCCAAAAGCTATCGATTCCCTTTGTTTTCAAAGGCTCATTTGATAAAGCAAACCGCATGTCGATCAATTCCAAAAGAGGAATCGGAATTGATAAGGGGCTGGACATTCTTGCCCAAATTCGAGAACATTTTTCGATACCCGTCTTGACGGATATGCATGAATCTAATCAGGCTGAGATGATTTCACAAAGTGTCGATTGTATTCAAATTCCAGCCTTCCTTTGCCGCCAGACCGACCTTGTCATTGCAGCCGCTGAAACTGGGCTGCCAGTAAATATAAAAAAAGGCCAATTTATCAGCCCGGAAGATATGAAATTTATTGCCGGTAAAATAGAATCGACCGGAAACAAGAATGTTATGCTCACTGAAAGAGGAACCAGTTTCGGATATGGAGACATCATTTTAGACCCGAGAAGTCTCATTATAATGAAAAACCTGGGTTATCCGGTCATTCTCGATGTCACACATACTACACAAAAACCTGGTTCAGCAGGCGGAAAAAGCGGTGGGAATAGAGAGTTTACACCATATTTTATCAGACTGGGTATGGCTTTTAATGTCGATGCAATTTATCTGGAAACTCATCCGAATCCAGCAAAAGCTATTTCCGATAAAGAAAACCAGATTCCGCTGAGCGATCTCGAAAACATACTATTTGAGAATTTCATTAGCCTAAAATAAATAATATTGACTATATTATTATCTATTATTGACTATAATACTCACAAACCAGATCCCCAAAATCACATCCAAGGTGGTGGGCCACAATCTTGCACTTGGCTCTTAATATGAAGAAAATATCTCGATGTGTGCCAAAAAGTGATTCATAGTTTCCCATTCCTTTGGCAATCACAATATCGGCAGCATCAAATAGCTTTCGAAACTCATCGGTAGTTTCATCCAGAATCGTTCCCGGTGCAGCAGAGCCTGAAGAAATGATTTTTGCCACTTTAGCTAAACCTGCCGCTTCGGCATCTTCAATTATTGCATCATTAATAATTGGTACATCGCGGACAGCGTATATTATATTTTTTCCGAGTGTCTCGATAAATATCCTATCAAACACTGTCTCGCCAGCATTGTCTCCTATGTATAAAACATTTTTAGATTTATTGAGCTTTTCTTTGAATACATCGATATCCAGAACCGCGAAATCCTTATGCAAAGCTTTTTCGATTTCTTTTTTCATATCGAAGCCATCGAGTGCACCGAAATCGATTATATTCCCTGCGACTGCGATTCTTATTCCCATCTCGATCGGATCATCGGCTCGTTCAATTTTGGAATGAAGATAATCATAAGATTCAAGGGCGATTTTGGTGTATTTTTTCTTGAGTCCATCAAATGGATTATCATTCTGCGTAAGCTCTGCTACGATTCCGTATACTTCTCGCGCGATCTCTGGTGGTGTGCTTTTCATTTTTATTTTCGGCAAAAATATCGAGACTTCATCGATGATTTTTTTATGCAGAATTTCATCTTTTGAGCTTAATCTTGCAGCCTTCAAGGCCTGTTTTAGAAAACACGGTATACAATCTAAATAAGTTCTCACATCATCCTTTCACTACGCCAAGAGGTTTCATTCTAGCGACTTTTTTGGAAATTCCAGCATTATGGACTATATCGATTATCTCATCGATGTTTTTGTAGGCTTCCGGCATTTCTTCAGCTACAGTTTTTATTCCAGCAGCGCGTATTTTGATTCCTTTTTTCTTAAGGTCGCTAATTACATGGGATCCTTTTTTGGTTCTTTTGGCTTTTCTTCGGGACATGACTCTTCCTGCACCATGGCATGTGCTTCCGAAAGTTTCTTTCATTGCGCCTTCAGTGCCCAAAAGAATATATGAAGCAGTTCCCATATCACCGGGAATTATAACTGGCTGGCCGAGATTTCGGTAATGTCCCGGTAGTTCCTGACGACCTGGGGCAAATGCTCTTGTTGCGCCTTTTCGATGTACCAGAAATTCATATTCCTTTCCATCGATGTGATGTGTCTCGAATTTGGCAATATTGTGAGCTACATCATAGATTAGTTCAAGGCCGAGATTATCCGATGTTTCTCGCATTATATCAGACACAGCTTTGCGTACCCAATGCATAATTACCTGGCGATTGGCCCATGCATAATTGGCAGCTCCAGCCATAGCCTGAAGATAGGTTTTGCCATCTTTAGAATCGATTGGAGCACAGGCCAGCTGCTTGTCGGGTACAGATATGCCGTAGTTTTCCATCCTGCCTATTAGCCCCTTGGCATAGTCATCACAGACTTGATAGCCAAGGCCTCTTGAGCCGGTATGAATCATTATCATCACATCGCCTTTATGGATATGTAATTTGCTAGATGCTTCACTATCGAAAATCTCATCAACGACCTGTATCTCGATGAAATGATTACCGCTGCCCAGAGTCCCGAGTTGGTTTAGGCCGCGTTTTCTAGCGCGTTGACTCAAAGAATCTGGTTTTGCCCCTCTCATTTCTCCCTGATCTTCGGTATTTAGGAGATCTATTTTTTTGCCATAGCCGTTTTCAACCGCCCAGCGGGAGCCTTTGACAAGCACTTGCTCAAGTTCATTATGGCTTAATGAGATTTTTCCGCTTTTGCCGATTCCAGATGGTACATTCGTAAAAATCGACTCGAGAAGTTTTCCGATTTTATCTTGTATATCTTCGAATTTCATATTAGAGTTCAACATTCTAACACCACAATTGATATCAGAACCAACTCCACCAGGAGAAACGACTCCATTTCTTGTGTCTATGGCTGCTACACCGCCAATAGGGAATCCATATCCCCAATGAATATCCGGCATGGCGAGAGAATTTCGAAATATTCCGGGTAGGTTTGCGACATTAGCAACCTGCTTGAATGCATTATCTTTGATTATCTGCTCGATCAATTTTTCATCAGAAAAAATAATGCCTGGAACATTCATGCCAGATTGGTAATCTTGAGGTATTTCCCATTTGTATTTATCTTTTTGGATCAAAAAATCGTTCTTCATTTTAATTCCTTCCTTTTAATGTCCATAATATAGTGAGTTAAGAGAAATTTTCAAGCTGCATCTAAATTTAGTAGAAATTATCTTGGTTTGCATTAAATGCTATTTTCCTGGGATAAAACTTACGAACAGTTGGAAAAAGCAAATTCTTATTACTCAACAGTATCCGGTGGAATTCAATACTATGTCATTAGAGAAAAAGAGTTATACCTGGCGATGTTTATCTAATCGTGGGAGATAGATATTTTGGATTTCGTGGAGGCATGTGGGCCTATAGCCTCGCTCCGATCGATGTTTCTATTGAGATTAAGACTTTTCATATTGTAGAGGCCAATTTCCATTTTAACAGGATCAATGCCTCGATATCACAAACTGGAATAATGCATTCAGCTGGGGCGATGATGCTCTGGAAGGATATTCTTGTTAAGCCATCTATAGACAAGATATATTTATAATATATAATATAATGTACCGACTTCACTGATGTTTTAACCGACAATTATGACAATGGGCAGCAGCGCATTATCTGGAAGAAGTCGATATCCATACTGAGGCAGAACTCGAAAGAATCTGGGGACTAGATATCTACACAACTGTCATCCAATTGAAATGAATAATTTTTTTATATCTTGACACATTGATATAAGAAGTTAAATTACTGAAAATAAAGCGAAGGCATCTAATGTGAATATAAAAAATTATGAAATCCCTAAATACCTTGAATTTTTTTCAATAATTATATTTGCTTTTGTTATCTATGCTTTTTACAATCCGGCAGTATTTGCACCAAATGAGTATATAATTACCCATAAAATTGACTGTGGCGACAAATATGTTCATCTATGGAACTATTATATTGCAGATAAGATATTCGAAGGAGATCGTCTGTTTCATACCGATATGATTTTATATCCTACTGGCACCAGCCTTGTTTATCATAGTGCTACTTTTTTACATGGATTTATTTATAGTATTTTTAACCTTTTTAGAATTAATGATATAATTCTATTTAGTAATCTTCTGCATCTCTTAATCAGCATCTTAACCTTTCTAGGCGGTTATCTCATAGGAAAACTAAAAAAACTGGGATTTGTAGCCAGTTTTCTAATCGGATTTATTTTTACATTTAGTTATGCTCGTTTTCATTCGCTCGCTGGACATTGGAATATTTATTCGACAGAGTTTATGCCTTTTGCAATTATAGGACTTATATTGATCGATAAGGGTAAGAACTGGGGCTATATTCTTTACGGAATTATGATGGCTTTAACATTATGGGTTTCAATGCAGTTATGCGCCATTTTGGCAATTATTATCGGCTTCTATTTAATCTATCGATTGATAGAAAGAAAATTAGTCAAAAGCGAAATCAGATGGATTTTATTTAGCTTTTTGATTTTCATTATATTCTCTGGTCCTTTAATATTTGGTTATTTAGAAGCAATTCAGGAAGATGGTATCGGTCCCAATTATGATGTTTCCATGCACGAGCGCTATTCATCAGACCCGATTGCATTAATAATACCACATGACGGACATTTTATAACTGGAGCAAAAAGCGATTTTAGCCCTTTTAAGTTCACATCTTCAAAATCTTATATTGGAATAGCAATTCTGTTCTTACTTGTAGCTGCTTTAATTAACAGAAAAAAAATCAAAATGGAGCCTTTTTGGTTATATCTTGCTATATTTTTCTGGATTATGTCTTTAGGTCCATCAATAATGGGACTTAGAATCCTACCTGAAAGATTTCTTATGTATTTACCACCATTTTCTCTATTTAGGACACCTTATAGATATGCTTTTCCAATGATTTTTTCATTAGCAATTTTTATTTCACCTCTGGTTGGAAAATTCAGAAATCTGGCATTTATTCTCATTCCAATCCTAATTATTGATTTCTTTCCAGGTAATTTCAAGCTTGAAAAATTAAATCATCAAAATCAACTTAAGAAAATTATGAATGAAGATGGTTCTGTTATCAATATACCATTTGGTATCAGAGATGGCCTTCGAGAATACTGTCTTTATTCGATAAAATCGCAGTATTTGCAAATTTATCATGAAAAGCCTATAATCGGTGGTTATATTGCCAGATTATCACCCGTCAGTATCCTAAACCAGCTATCATTACCAATTGTAAAACCATTAGTGATTAATTGCAGAGAGAGAGAAAAACCATCTTTTCAATTTAATCACACGCAAAAGCTTAAATTCATTGAGAAAACAGGACTAAAATACGTAATTATTCATAAATATATTC
>JBKHBT010000142.1:0-5519 GCA_046542255.1 Candidatus Zixiibacteriota bacterium
ACTGATGTTTTAGCCTGAAAAGTATGACAATGCGGAACAGCGCATTGTCTGATTGCAAAAAAGGAACGATGAATCCTTCTCTACAGAACTCTGAAATAGATCATAGGTTTAATACAAAAATATTAACTTCCTATTAAGATTAATTCTGTGCTTGTGTAATCATTTACAATAATATACATTAGTTGGGTAAGACAGAGTTTTCACTCTGTCGGGATGAAGAGGAATTGGGAATAAGGCAAAAAGCCGTTTATTGCAAATGTAGCATTGTTATTCTGCTGCTATTTGTCAAAGGAGAAGGATATTTGTTTATTATTTATATATCGATTTATCTAAACCAAACTTATAAAATTTACTTAACCAAAAGCGAGGTTGTATGAAGAAGTTTTTCATTATCTTTGCAATGCTCGCCGCGTTTATCGCAAGCGGAGAAACCGTTTACGATATACAATATTCGACAACGGGCGAATCGCCACTTCTCGGCGAGACCGTTACCGTGTCGGCTGTTGTTACCGCCACTGGATTTTCCGGAGATAAATTCTTTATCTCCGACCCAGAAGGCGGGCCATGGCGCGGTGTCTATGTCTTTGACTATTCAATAAGGCCTTCGGTTGGTGACTGGATCACTTTAACTGCCGAAGTCGAAGAGTACTATGAACTTACAGAACTTAAAGATGTTTCTGATTATTCGATCGATGGGACGAGAGCAGTGCCGGATGCGCATATTGCAACTTGTTCCGAAGTCGATAGCGAAGAGTCTTTAGAAGGTGTTCTCGTCAAGGTTTACGATGTAGAAATCGAATCTATTGGCGAATACAATTGGATAATTTCCGATGAAACTGGTACCTTGAATGTCAGCGATGGCTTCGACTATTCATTCACGCCAGAAGTCGGAGTTTCGCTCGATAGTATAATCGGCGTAGTCGATTATTCTTTTGGAAATTATGTTCTTCAACCGCGGTCTGATGCTGATATTACCGGAGAAGCAGAAGATACTACTGTTACAGTTACTCCAATTGCAGATATTCAAGATGATTTCGATACCTATGATGGCCAATCGGTAACAATCCAGGGAGTTATAACTGTCCCTGGTGGTAGCACTCGAGATGATCAGCTAAATGCCTGGATACAGGATGAATCCGGTAAGGGAATTCAGCTTTTCGCCTATGATATACCTGATGATAGCTTGGCTTTCAGAAGAGGCACAGAAATTAGAGTCGATGGTGTTGTTGGAGAGTATAATTCAACTACACAGGTCAGCGATTTCTCCTATGAAATTATTTCAACAGGAAATCCGCTTCCGGCAGCAGCCAATATCGATTCTGTATGGGACGATCGTGTAGATTATGAAGGCACATGGACAATGATGTCGGGTTATGTCTCCGACCTTTATTCTGCCGGTGGCGGAATGAATGTTACGGTAGATACAGATGCTGGACATACCAGTCTTATCCGAATCTGGGAAACTACCGGTATTGAGCTCACCGCAGATATCGGCGATAGGATAACAGCTTATGGTGTTGGTAGCATTTACTCGGATGATTATCAGATGCTGCCGGGACTTCCAGAAGACATAATCACAGAAGGCTCCACCGATACGATTTCAGAACCAGCACTCAAAGTACCAGAAACGGTTTATTGGCATGATGACAATACAGGCGATACATATAATATCGAATTTGGCGCACCAATAGGTTATACAATAACACTCAGGCTATTTGACAGGCTCGGCCGCGAATGTGGTACACTTTTCCATGGCCAACCAGCCAGCCGAAAAAATATCGCATGGGACGGCCGCGATGAAACCGGCCGCCTTGTCAAACCAGGCACATATCTATTGCATATGACCGTCGAGTCAGCAACAGGAAGCCTCGATTCGAAAACAGAAACAATCGTTATCGGGAGCAAGCTATGAGAAGAATAATAACTATATTACTATTGACTATTTTGATAATTCCGGCTTTTGCTGTTTTTGAAGGCCGCTTTTCCGATGCTACCAGTGCAGCTCTCGGCGATATGCCCGCAGAGCTTGGCCGCGATGGAGCGTCATTATTTGGGCAATATGGCTACAATGCCGGATTTGGCTATAGACTAAATCTCGGCCATTCCGATTTCTCAGAACCGGGATTCTATGCGGCATGGGGAAAAGAAAACCTTGGACGGCTTATGCTAACATTCTCTGATTTCAGCGTAGGTGACCTTACTCATGAAACAGAGGTTGGATTGGCTATTACCAGAGATATTTTCAATGATCCGCATAATGTGCTTAAATTCTCACTTCGTGGCGATGTCTATTCGCTTTCTTATGGTAAATCACAAGGCGGTATAGACCTCGGCAGTGCTACTGCTATGGGACTGACATTCGGAATGGAAGCTACTTTATACGAAAGAACCAGAGTCGGTATTCTCGCAGAAAATCTCACTGCCACTTCGATGGGCGATGAAGGCGATATCGAGATACCAAGAACGGTTACAGGCCTGATCGGTTACAGCCCATATACCAATACTGAAATGACTGCTTTTGCAAGGCGCGATGCCGGACATGATTTCGAATATTCTGTTGCTGGCTATGCCCGGCCGATAGACTTTTTGTCTTTTCGAGCTGGTATCATGTCAAACCCAAGTCGGTTCACTGGCGGAATTGGGATACATTATAAGGGATTTGAAGTAGGCTATGGAATTTTGACTCATCCAGTACTTCCAGTCTCGCATGTATTTTCAGTAAACTTTCACATGGATAATTAATGAATATGTTAGCAATGAAGAAAATATTAACGGCTATGCTTCTTGTTCTGATTGTGGGATTAGCTTTTGCGCAGGATTCTGGCGATAAGGTAAATATCAATGCCCTCGATTGCTCGGAACTGCATAAGCTCGACCTTACAGAAGAACAGGAAGAAGCGATATGCGAACAGATTCTATACGGCGGTGGCTTCGAGAGCGTATATGATCTTCTCGAACTTGGGGTTTTTACTCCGGAAGAATTCGATAAGATCAAAGACAAAGTCCAGGTCAGTATCATTCAGGGCATGGACGAGGATGATCCACTTGCACGCGTAGATAATCTTTACTATCGCATATCCAGTTGGCTCTCTGGCGAGGATGTCTCGACTGCGGCAATCGATGATTGGGTCGATGCCGTAATTCAGCAGCCTTCGATTCAGGAACTTGGCTATCGCGACCTTGTTAGCCTTCAGAATGTTTCACCACAGGATGCATTTGCTGTGATGAATCATCGTGATCAAGTTGGCTCAGTACAAAATCGCAGGCAATTAAAAGCAATAGACAATATTACAATTCGCGGATATGTATCACTCAGAAATTATATCGGCTATGGCGAACCCAAAAAAGACTGGCGGCCAAATGGATGGATTACTAGCGAATACAACGGCAATTCAGGCGATTATCGCCCGGGGTACTATCTTCGCGGCCGATATTCATATGGCCCATTCTCTGCCGGAGCTAGATTAGACAGGGCTTTAGGCGTAAAGCTCGAGGATGATGCTTGGTACAATCCCGGTGCATACCCCTATGGAAAATTCTATGTAGCTACATCACGCTATGATTTGGGTGACCTTAAAATCCGTCGTGCTGTCGCTGGGGACTTCTCGGCAAGTTTCGGCGAAGGAATCACGCTGGGGACCTATGATTGGTTTTCATCAAGGCAAACAGGCGTTGGCTGGAATGTAAGGCAACTCGGTATTTCGCCAGATATATCATATAGCAATACATATTCACTACGTGGCTTTGGTATCGAAGCTAATTATAGATTTCTCGAGGCATCATTTTTCGGTTCGGTAAAAGAAAAACCGGCTGTCTTAAATCCCGATGGAGAATCCTTCTCGGAACTTATCGTTACAGCGCCGGATGCAGAAACCGATATCGATTATGGCACAATTAGTGAACTCGATACAAGCGGCACAGATTCTACCGAAATAGATACAACCTATCAATCGAATCTGGCGGATTGGGAAGACAAAGTCAAGGAAACCATGGTCGGTTTCGATTTGACCGCTCAGCCAATCAAAAACGGCCGAATCGGCTTTACTATGTATCGAGCCAACTACGATAAGACATGGAAACCAGACCCTTCGACATTTATACTCGATGAAAATCTCAGCACTGGCGATGACCCCGAAGTCGATGCTCGTGATGCTGAGGTATTTAATATGACCTATGCACAGGATTATAGAAGCGCTATGGGTTTGCATGGTGTCTATAATATTGGCAATCTTGCGATTTCGGCAGAATATTCCGAGATAGTACGCGACCACAATGTCGAATTCCGTATGCAAAATACTGGCGCTATCGATACAATATTCGGCGATGATACCAGTCCATTACCAATTGGAGACGATCCTTATGGATTAAATGTCAAAACGCAGCTTATAACCAATAGGTTCAGCATCTTGGCTCTATACCGCCATTATGATATAGATTATGATAACCCTTATAATCGCGGTTTTTCGAATTATCAACGCTATAAAGGCTCTATTTTAGAAAAAGACTATATGCTCGAGAACAATGCCTTTATGAGCCTTGCCGATGATAATCCGCGCCCGCAGGCCGAGGATGGATATTATTTCAATTTCTTTGGCCGTGCCACTCGCAAACTATACGGAACAGTCGAATTTGACGCTTTCCGTAGGTTGACAGATAATCTGGAATATCGAAGAATAGTCCTTAAAGCCAATTATCGCCCAAGTGGCAAACTGATGTTCAAGCTTTGGCGCAAATGGCAGGGAAGAGCTGCCTCCAATGGCCTTACTATCATGGCCTATGAAGTCGATGAAATCAGGTTCTCTACTGTTGCGATGCTTACTGCTTATTCATCCATCGAGTTCCAGGTTGTACATTCATTCTTCCAAAGCCCTCCGAGGCCAAAATTCAGCCGTAGAAGCGAAGTAGCTTCTGCTGTTGACCCTTCGGATGCCCTTATGCTTGGAGCGACCATCAATGCTAATGATTATCTTACAATCAAAGGCGGCGCTTCGGTATATCGTGGATGGTTATGGAATTTCGAAAATAATGACTTTGCTGTTCTTGAAAGCAATATAGATGCTATGCGAATCTGGGTTGCCGCTCAGGACAGATTGGCAGATAATCTATCGGCAACGTTCAAAATATCTCTGGATCAACCGCTTCGTGAAACAGGCGTTGAAACCGATGGCTACTATGGCTATGATCCAGATGGTTATGCCGAAAGCAATATCCGTAATTCTAATGTCAACTGGAAACTTCAGCTCGACTATTTCTTTTAATTAGATGGGAGATAATATGAATGATAATATCAAAAAAATCCTTGCTCTGATAATTCTCCTGCCTGCTTTTCTATTTGCGGGGAGTTATCATGGCATGTACTTATTGGATATGCCTTTGCAGTCCAATGCAAATGCAGCAGGAATGGGTAATTTGACGGTTTTGCCGGCAAAATCTGCTGCAAATGCTGTCTTTGCACCTTATATGCTCTCTGACCATGACGGATTTTTCGCTCATGCGCAGACAGAACTGGCACAAAGAAC
>JBKHBT010000143.1:0-5517 GCA_046542255.1 Candidatus Zixiibacteriota bacterium
AAAAGAGCTATGCAGTTGTGATCAGATTTACTTCCCCTTGTATGAGGCGTTGACACTTTCTTGCAAGTGTCCGGGGTGCCGGCTTTGCTGAGCAAACAAAAAGGTGAATTCCCGATGGAATTCACCAATTATCAAGAATATTTGAGAAAGCACTAACCTGATATTCCTGAATTTTTTTCTAATCTATTGTTTATTCCATAAGGTATAATTGCTTTACTTCGGCAATGCCTTCGCCATCGATCCTACAGAAGTAAACGCCCTGCGAAAGTTCATCTCCACTTTGGCTATTGCTATACCAAATAAAAGAATGATTGCCTCGCTCAAGCTGATCATCAGCAAGAATGGTCACGGTTTTACCCAATATATCGAATATCGAAACCGTAATTTGCTGGGATTTAGGTAAGTCAATTTTTACTTCAATTTGCTCGCGGAAAGGATTCGGATATGCAGCTATCGAAATATTCTCGATTATTTCCAAATCTTCCGAATCGGGATTTCCTTTTAGAGTAATCGTTTTATGCTCGAAATCGATATCAGGAGTCGGCATTTCGCTGGATATATCCTGTGATAGATATGTGCGAAGCTCGAAACTTGCATCGTGATATTCTTTTTTAGGATTCAAATAAACCGTAAATGGCGAATTATCTCCGGCATAAATCGCGAATCTTCCCGGATTATCAACTATTTTGGAATTAGATGTATTTGAATATGTCTGCTCGAAGATTTCAAATCTTTCAGCATCGTAAATAACTATATGAGTTGCAGCATTTATTGAAATATCTGCAGGTTTGATATCTAATTTTATGAGATTATCTTGCTCTGTGGCATTGAATTCAACAGCAAAAAGTGCCGATGAAATCAAAATAGCTATCAGGATTATTTTGTTTTTCATGATTTATCTCCTTAAAATGTAATTACAAGTTCATCGACGAAAACAATGGGCGTAAGTCTCCCTGAAACATCGTGATTATCATAGTGTATAGCGATTTTTCTTATGTACTTGCCTTCGAGTGATTCCGGAATAACCAGAGTAACATCAGTCCATTCATCCAGCGGGTCGCCACATTCATGAGGCGTGAAAAATGTACCAGCTTCGGTTAAAAAGCGATGCTCTGATATCCAATGTGATTCGCCTGTATCATAGTCGATATACTCGATATCTACAATGGCATTAGCCATTGTCAGTGGCGGTGAACTTTCCCACCAATGATGATAGACTCTATACATCAAAACGCTCTGGTCGGTAAAGCTCATATCAGCAACATCCGGCATATCAGTGAAATACTCGAAGAGTACATGTTTATATGTAGCCGGCGAAAAGCCATCAAGATCGACTTTAGAAAATGCTGAATAATCGCCTTCGGTTGGTACTGGCGCCAATGAAGTTACAACCCATTCATCTCTAGTGCAAATATCATCTGATGTATCGACATTTCTTGCGTCTATAATATAATCATCGCTCCAGGCTGAGTAATCTTCATCATCTTCGAAGGAGTGATAGATGCCTCTTCTTATCGCAAGGTCATCAAAATCCGCTTCGGAACCGGGATTTGCTTTTACCCAAACTCCTATAACGGTATCTCCTGCGATGCTTTCCGGAGCATTCATTCGATAGCCTTTCCAGTTTGAGCCTTCGATATCATCAAACCACTCGATTCTTCCGGCATGTGCAAGCTCATAGCCGATTTCGATATCGCCGGATAGCACTCTACCTTCAAACATAAGAATTACGCACATCGGATCGCAGACGGGCGCAGGATCGACATCGAAGAGCTTCATGCTATCTGCATCATCGCATCGCACTTTAAGATATCCGCCATCCGCATCTTCCATCCTGAAGCTGGAAATGGTTGGGCTAAATAGTGTTGAATCCTCAACCGCTGTCGGCGTATTGAACATATATCCCCAAATCCTGCCGATATAGCCACCATCATCCCATGTAGCAATCGGTAATGTATCGACATTGATACGACTGGTATAGAATAAATCAGGGCCTAAAATAGTCGTATCAGAGTATCGGTAACTATTGCCGTCCAGGGTATCGAGTGCGAATGTCTTGACCCAGGGATGAAGAGAATCCGGGGAAGGTGCTGGCAGTTCGCCAATATAATTATATCGAATGAGTCCCGAGAGATTAACTTTTGAATATTCACTATAAAGATCAGACAAAGGCACCATATGTATATTCAAGCTCTCCCAATCGACAAGGGTATCGCCATTATCATCATAATAGTCCTTGAGTTGCGAACCGAAAACCTGCCTTCTCGAATCAGGATGATAATACACCTCTTCTGGCCTTTCGAAAATGGCAATATTATCAATGTATGAAGTAAATCTTCCAGCATAAGGCTCATCTGCAGCATATCTAATTAATACATCCTCGATAAAATAGCCCTCTAATTCTTCAGGAAGCTTTAGGTCAACATAACGCCAATATTTACCAGCCGGAGGCCGCCATGTTAGATTGGAATCAGAATCGATTTCATTTCTCCTTTCGGGAAGCATTTTCGAACCAAATTGGTCGCGGAGATCGATTCCTTCGGCCTCCAAATATTCATACATGAAGAATGTATCCTCCAAATCCGGTGTCGATATCAAAAGATCGACAACAACTTTCGGTACTCTGATATCCAGATCTGCCCTGTCCCAATATAGCACAGGAGCTTCCTGATCCCATATATAATAGCCGAGAGTTGTCTTTTGGTCGATCCTGTATTGTGGCGATTCCGGCATAATTCCAAATGTGGCCCTATATTCGAAATCTGAGCCATCATCGAAAACCCAGGGGTCGAGATAGCCGGAAACCTCCCAAACAGAGTCTCTGGGGCCGAATAGCATGGTATCTGCAACCGGTGCAGCAGGCAAAGGTTCATATGGCCTTGGCAACGTTCTTTCGATGCAAATAGGTGTTCCAGTACCTGTTGGGCCAAGGATATTGATGTTTTCGATTATATTATTTTGCAGAAAGCCATCCGGTGGGTCATTTTCGGGAGCGAAATCGAGTACAATATTCTTTGTTCTTATCGATAGATTGTCTATCCAGCAATGGACGAGTCCCTCGAGGTCATTTGGATCGTCTTCATAGCCAATAAGAATCGCTATGATCTCTTTATCCTCGAATAATCCCAATGGCGCAGTTACATGATGCCATTCATCGATTGCAACCGATTCACGCGGGCGGAATACTGGATGGACACGTGCGCCATCAACATCATAGAATGAGTCAACTACAAGGCTTCTAAATCCATCGGAGAATATCAGGTCAACGGTTACGATTTTGCCTTTGGCATTTTTCGGCATAATATCATATGAAAGCTCCATAGAGCTGGTTACATTAATCTCGCAATTGAAGAGCTTGAAATAGACATATGAATTATCCCACATATCAGCCGTCTCTGTATCATCATTGAAAATGATTTCCAAAACTCCAGAAGAATCAGATGGATCGGTTTCTATCCTTTTGCAAATATGGGTTGTGCATGATGGATGATATGAGATTCTCATCCCATCGAAGATATAATCGCTATAGCCCCACGGACGCTCGATTGTCTGCGCGCCATCCCAATCGATTAAGAAACGGCCATTCCATTCTTCCGATGGGTCCTGGAACCATTTCTCAAGCCAATCTGGTACGCCATTTACATTATAGTCCATATACTGGTCATCTTCTTTGGCGTGATATCCGCCAGCGGTATATGGATATGGGACAAAATCATTATGCCCCGAAGTATATCTTGGGCTTCCATAAAGATAGTCATCCCAGTAATACCTGGCAGTTTGGATTGTATCGCCCGTCTCAAGGCCTACTGGAACACGGCTTCCCTCGGTTTCTGTCAAGAAATTCCATTCCTGCCCATCAAGGGCATCATACATCGAATTATCAGAATTTGCATTGAGGGGATCAAGGCCATTTTCAAGCTCGAAATTATCGCTTAGCCCATCATCATCGGTGTCTTTATCATAAGGATTCGTACCAAATGCAAATTCAAGCTGGTCTTCCAGAGAATCCGAATCGGAATCCTTGAAGTAATAGAGAATGAAGATATCACCTTTTGCTAATTTCAGGTCTTCATTAATAATTCTTTCATCACCAATAATTTCTATGTCATCTGCGCGATGTGGTTCTGTTATTGTATCTATGCTGCTTATAATCACCCATTTCCCAAAACTTGTAAGCGTGCTACAAGCCGGGTCATGTTCGGGATCAACTGTATCATTATATGCGACATTAGGATAACATCCAACACCAACAACAGTATCAGCGCCATCTTCTGACCAGAAAAACTCTTCAATCTTTGTACCCTCGTATTCAGCAATAAATTCGCCTAATGTAAAGAGGGTGTCTTCTCCTGAGCCTTCCGGGTCAATTGGCGATTCTTTGATTACATTGCCAAGATCGCTTTCGCCCGGATAGACGCACATAACCGTGACATAGTTTCTATGAGCTGCAAGAATCGATGTCCAGTCGCATGGATTATCCGGCGAGAAAATACCAGATGCGCCAGTATTATAGACCTCGCCTTTGAAATTTATAGACATTTTATCAGCCTGTTCAAAATCATCTATAAAATCACGATATATATCACCACTGAAATAACTTGATGCAAGGAAAGAACCATAGCTCATTTCTATAGTCAATGCAATTACTGAACCTACAGCGCCAACACCAGGCGCAGCAACACAAAGAGCTGATACAGCAGAATTAGTTATCTGCATTCCATAATATACATCTTCGAAATCATCAAGTTGAGGCATCGGGCTATCTTCGCCAATGGTTGATTCTTCACCAACTAAGTCTCCAAGGACATTAACATAAATTTTAGTCCTCGAATCAACCCAATCCGATTCACCATCCATATATGGCGGAAGATCATCTGCTCCGCCAACTACAAGATTTTCATAATACAATTTCCAGACACTTCCTGGCCAATATATATCCATCGCACGAGCGTAATAGTCATCGCCATATGGATTTAAGTCTGTTGGCTCTGTGCCCATATTTTTTACTGTAAAATAATTGAGAACCTGAGCTTGCGAATAATCATAACTTACCGTTGATGACATATCCCAAGCTGTAGTAATGGATGTTGCCGATTTTGCAGTGACACTACTTTCGACTTTAGGCGTAACTACTGGTATAAATCCAGCCTTAAATTCTGTTTCTAATGACGCAGAATTTTCGAGTTCAGCACTTATTGCCGTTGCTCCAGTCAAGCCTCGAGAGACATTATATGTACTGCTATATGGTAATCTTAATTTATCCTTGGTATGTTCAAAGGTAATTCTTGGGTAAGAGGGTATCAGCGGATGGCAGCCATTGCGAACAACATAAGGCAAAGGGTCATCCAGAGGAAATGGGAATGAGCCGTCTTTATACCACCAGCTCATCCATTCCTGCCGATCGGAATACTGGTCCCAATCCGAGCTCCATGTGTACATATCGAGCTGTGCGCCTACGACTTCCATCATAAAATACCATTCCACGCCATTGGGAAGGCCATCATCATCCAAATCCTG
>JBKHBT010000144.1:0-5423 GCA_046542255.1 Candidatus Zixiibacteriota bacterium
AATATTGCTCAAATCGGACCGCAGAATATTGCATTGGTTGATTTACTATCGGGTGCAATTACAACGGAAAAACTAACTGGCAAAACACTTGTTATGGATGAAAAATTACTAGATAAAATCAAACAAAAAGTAAGCCTCATCGAAGCTGGTAGTTTTACAGAGAAATCCAATGAAGGGAAGCCTGTATTAAGAATAATTGGTGATATTGAAACTACCACTGATGTTCTTACTGCCAAATTAGACCCAAATGAAGGTTTTCCTTACTTTGCAAAAAATTTAGCACAAGAATTAAGCATACGTCCTTACGATGTAAGAATACTTATGTGGAAATTTGACATCAAAAAAGAAGAAAAATTTACTTTAGAAATCAAAACATCTACACAAAATTCCACTTGGAAATACTCCAAAATCGCTTTATCATTTCTACGAAACAAGCTTGATGAAAGTGGTAATCGTAAACTTTATTTGAAGAGTTTGTCAGATGAATATCAAGCATACTTGAAAAAAAAGAAGCAAAGAAAAGAATCTTTTTAATTGCCGTGAAATGCTCTTTATATTCTCGGCTTGCAAACCTTCACCTATTAAAAAGCACCGAACTTGATATACCAATAGCCCGTTATCAGGGCGAAGGCGAAAATGACCGCATCGAAAAATTCAAATCCAATCCCGAAGAAAAACGCATTTATATCAATAAAGATAAATATTTCGAGGGCATTGAGCCGGAGGTCTGGGAATATCATATCGGCGGATATCAGGTTTTGCATAAATACCTGAAAGACCGCAAAAAGCGCATCATGGACGACCCACGCAGGTATTGCCGAATCGCCACAGCATTGGCCAAAACCATAGAAATCCAGGACGTAATCGATGAGGTTTATCCGGGTGTCGAGGAAGATTTGATTGTGTTTTGATTTTT
Source organism: Candidatus Zixiibacteriota bacterium (assembly GCA_046542255.1). Lineage (GTDB taxonomy): Bacteria > UBP14 > UBA6098 > JBKHBT01 > JBKHBT01 > JBKHBT01. The sequence goes on from JBKHBT010000144.1 coordinate 917, forward strand.
TGATGCATGGTAATGGTAGGGGCAGGTCCACGACCTGCCCTTCATCATTATGCGAATCAACACAATATTTTACGGGATTTTGTTTATTGGTATATCGAAAAAAGGGCGGGTCACGGACCCGCGCCCTACTTAAACAACCTCATTTATCGCATCGATTACTTCCTGGATTTCCTCTTTTTTGAGTTCCGGGAAAATCGGAAGAGAAATTACCTGCTCGGATAATTTCTCTGCAACCGGCATATCGCCTTTTTTATAGCCGAGTGAGCTGTGTGCTTTCTGAAGATGTAGCGGGATGACATAATAGATTGCAGCGCCAATATTCTTCTCTGCCAAAGCATCTTTCAGTTCATCGCGCTTGCCATTTAGGATTTTGATTGTGAACTGGTGATATACGTGTTTGGTATAGTCTTTTTCCGCTTGAACCTCGATATTTTTATTATCAGCAAAACCCTTGCGATACATTTCGGCATTCTGGCGCCTTTTCTCTGTCCAGTCTTCGAGATGGCCGAGCTTGATATTCAAGATGGCTGCCTGCATTGCATCCAATCTGGAATTATAGCCGAGAATGTCATTGTGGTATTTTTTGACGCTTCCATGAGCTTTCAGGATGCGAATTTTCTTGTTTAGCTCATCGTCATTTGTAGTAATCAGTCCGCCGTCTCCGAATGCACCGAGGTTTTTTGTCGGGAAGAAGCTGAATGCTCCAGTATGGCCGATAGATGATATCATCCTGTCATTATAAGTGCCGCCGATTGCCTGGCAAGCATCTTCGCAGACATATAGATCATGCTTTTTAGCGATTTCCATAATCGGGTCCATATCCACAGCATGGCCAAAAATATGCACCGGGATAATGGCTTTTGTCTTATCAGTGATTGCTGCCTCTATCTTTTTATAGTCGATATTCATCGTATCCTGTTCGACATCGACAAATACCGGTTTTGCGCCGATTAGCTCTATTACATCCGAAGATGCTATAAAACTCCATGGCGTTGTGATGACCTCATCGCCAGGCTCGATGCCGAATGCGCGGAGAGAAATCATAAGCGCATCGGTACCGCTGGCAACGCCGATAGCATGTTCGACATTCAAGTATTTAGCAGCCTTTTCTTCGAATTCTTTGACATAAGGCCCATTGATATATTTACCGCTTGCAGCGACTTCCAAAATCTTCGGTTCCAGTTCATCTTTGAGTTCTTCAAATTGTCGTGTAAGGTCAAAAAATGTAACTGACACTTCTCCTCCAATATGTTTTATGTTTCATTTCTATATATAACATTATATCTGCTGTCGAAATCTTTGGTTTTAGCGATTTTGATTTTATCATTTTCGATATAGGCTACAATAGCATCGAAATCTTTAAGTCCTTCGATAAATTCGATACCTTTTTTTGGGCCTTTTACAAATGTTGCTGTCGAAAGAGCATCGCAGCCGGCCGCAGATTTGCCTATTACGGTTGCGGCAATGCTTTTCCCTGCGGGATATCCCGTTTTTGGGTCGAGAATGTGATGATATCTGATACCATCTTTGATAAAATATCTTTCATAGTCGCCGCAGGTTGCGCAAGAGTATCTATCTGGCAGTTCGAATGTTGCCAGAAGTGCTTTATTTTCACGGGGATGTGCAATACCTATCTTGAAACTTCCATCCGGGCGGCGTCCCTGGACTGATCTTCCAGCATCGATCAAGAATTCATCGATTTTGCCCTTTTCCAGATATTGCTGAAGCCTTTGATATATAATTCCAAGCGCATATCCTTTGGCGATTCCGCCGAGGTCGATTATGGCGGTGTTTATCAGGCTATTTCCTTCGAGATGGCTATTTCTTGCCAGAGCGGCTTGTACAAGTGTTGTTTTTATCATTTCATTAGATGGAACAAAGTCGCCTTTGTCAGGTATTCCCCAGAGCAAGGAAAGTGCGCCGATACCCGGGTCGAAATCGGCATCTGTGGCATCACGGAAGTAGAAGGCAGAATCCAATACAGATTTGAGATGACCCTGCACTTCTATGGTATCGCCTACTGAATTATTGATTGCATAAAGCTGGCTTTCATTATCGTAGAAATCGATATTTTTTTCGAGGTTCTCGATCTCATTGTATATCGAGTCGATTAATTCACCAGCAAATTCTGAATCATCGGTTTCCATCCGAATTCTGAAAGTAGTATCCATAAGAAGCCGTCTTTTTTCGATGATATGCTTTCGGGAGCAAGATGAAAGCAATATTATAATAATTATTGCAATGAAAATTATGCCCGGTGATTTTTTTATTCTGAAAGAAGACTTTCCGGCAGATATTCTTTCGATTTTTGCTTTCTGCCTCATAATTTATAGAAAATAGTCGAAGTTTATGTTTTGTCAAGCAGAATGTTAAAGAATTCACAATCGATTTTTACATGCTTTTCTTGCTTTTTTGCTAAAAAAGATAAAAAAAAAGCTGATTATATATATTAATCCTTGACAAAGCTTTGCTTTAGAATATTTTTTGAAAGATTAATTGTCGTCGGTGAGCATTTGGATTGTTCAAACGGGCAGTTATATAGGATGCAGGTACGAAGCATCGGAAAAAGTTTGACAATGATTAAGGCAGTTATTTATAGCTGTTTTTTTTATTTTGTTTGATAATTAATGATATAACGCTTTCACGGGCAATAATTTGTCCCGATAGACCAAATGGAGGTTTTGTGAAAGAAAAGAAACGAAAGACTTTGACTGGTGTTGTCTATTCTGATAAGATGGACAAGACAGTCAGTGTCAAGCTATTGCGCACACATCGACATCCGATGTTCGGAAAGGTAATTCGAGCATGGTCGAAGGTTTATGCGCATGATGCAGAGAACAAGTGCCATGAAGGCGATACAGTGAAAATCGAAGAAATGCGCCCGCTCTCGAAACTAAAGAGATGGCGCGTCGTAGACATTATTAACTAGAGAGTTCAAAATGATACAAAGGCAGACAATTCTCAAGGTTGCAGACAATTCCGGTGCAAAACGGTGTATGTGCATCGGCCTACATCATGGTTCCAAGCTCTATACGGCTAATCTCGGCGATATTGTTACAGTTTCTGTAAAAGAAGCTATCCCGGGTTCAGAGGTCAAAAAGGGTTCGATTCACCATGCTGTTGTAATTAGGACAAAAGCTGCAATACACCGCAAGGACGGCTCACATATTCGTTTCGATGATAATGCCGCGGTTCTATTGACAGAAGATTTAGAAATGCGTGGTACACGAGTGTTTGGGCCTGTTGCCAGAGAGCTTCGCGACAAAGACTTTATGAAAGTCATTTCTCTCGCTCCGGAGGTGTTATAATATGGCAACTAAGTACAAGATCAAAAAAGGAGACCTGGTTAAAGTTTTAACCGGCGAATATCGTGGCAGAACCGGCAAAGTACTGAAAATGTTCCCGAAGACCGGCAAGGCTATCGTACAGGGTGTCAATCTTGCAAAGATGCACAGAAGGGCAACACAGACAAATCCACAGGGCGGCATCGAAGAGAAAGAAGCGCCCCTGGATGTTTCTAATTTGATGCTGATTTGCCCCAAATGCAATTTGGGTACCCGCGTGGCTTATGTTGATGTTGAAGGTGGCGGACTGGTGCGCGTATGTAAGAAATGCAAGGAAATGATCGATGCGTAGGAGGAGCTAAGGTGTCCCGCTATAGGAAAATTTACAAGGAAAAAGTAGTTCCAGCTTTGATTGAGAAATTCGAATATGAAAATGTCATGCAGGTTCCAAAGCTCGAAAAAATCGTTCTTAATATGGGACTCGGTGAAGCTATCGAAAATAGCAAGGTAATTGAAGCTGGTGTTAAGCAGATGACTATGATAACTGGACAGAAACCTGTCATCAGAAAGGCGCGTAAGTCGATTTCTAATTTTAAACTCAGGCAGGGAATGCCAATAGGCGTCTCAGTTACGCTAAGAGGCAATAGAATGCTGGAATTTTTCGATAGATTAGTAAATATCGCAATGCCAGAAATCAGAGACTTTCGCGGACAGAATGATAAATCATTTGATGGTTATGGAAATTATACATTTGCCATTACAGAACAGACAATCTTTCCCGAGATAGTCTATGATTCTGTAGATAAAATCCGTGGCCTTTCTGTTACAATGGTTACATCCGCCCAGTCAGATGAAGAAGGCAAAGCTCTTCTTTCTGAATTGGGCTTTCCATTCAAAAGGAGATGATCAAGGAGATAATATGGCAAAGAAATCAAAAATAGAAAAATGGAAGCGTAAGCCAAAATATTCGACGCGTTTTCACAATAGATGCCACAGATGCGGAAGGCCACATGGATACATCAGAGATTTCGGCCTCTGCAGAATATGTTTTAGAGAACTGGCGTCTCGCGGTGATATCCCAGGCGTGCGCAAAGCAAGTTGGTAAGAATAAGGAGTGATGCCGATATGATGACCGATCCTATTGCTGATATGCTCACTCGTATTCGTAATGGTCTTTTGGTTAGAAAGACCAGCGTGAAGATGCCGTCGAGCAAAATGAAACA
>JBKHBT010000145.1:0-5399 GCA_046542255.1 Candidatus Zixiibacteriota bacterium
ATTTCAAAGACATAGAAGTTATTGACAATCCTGCGCCCGGAATGCCACCTGGTTTCATTGCTGTAGGCACATCATCGGATACTTCAGGTGGATTTATCCATCCTGGTTATATCGTGAGAACAGATTTAGAAGGAAATGTAATATGGTCAAAGAAAATGGTGCATGTAGATATTGATACAGCATTCGGGGGTAGTATAGATTTTCTTGATATTTTGGTTCTCGAAAATGGTCCTTACCAGGAGAATTTTATATTGTTAGGAGATTTTAGACCTTTTGAGTATGAAAGAATATTAAAACCCTACATAATGAAAATCTCGGATACCCTAGAGGGAGAAGAGTATTGGTCGAGAACATACGATGAGCATTATCCTGAAGTCAGTGCGTCTTGTTTATGTTTATGCCAAGATGGTGGTTATATGCTAACTGGTGGTATTATTAATACTGGTAGTGGATATACTGATCGCATATGGTTCTGCCGAGTCGATTCTCTCGGCTATCCTTTGCCAATCTCGTCAGTGCAGGAGCATGAAGATTACAGTTTGCCTTCCAGGCTTTCGGCCGAGGCCTATCCCAACCCCTTCAACTCCAAAGTAGATATCAAAATCGAAGGCATTGAAGGGCAAGAGGATTTATCTATCAGCATCTATGACATTACCGGCAACAAAATAACCACTTTAGAAAGCCCCAAATCAGGCAATATCTACAAATGGAATGGCCGAGATGCCAAAGGCAATAGCTGCCCAACCGGTGCATATATGTACAATGTAAACTATAAAGACGAGAAAATCACAGGTAAGATACTTTATCTGAAATAAGAAATATTTGATTTGCCTGGTGCTTACTATTCAATGGCAACAAAAAACTATTCAGAAAGTTCTTTGATCCTTGCCATGCGCTCTTTTTCATTCTGCATTATCCACTGATCTTGCGAGAGAAGCTCATAGGCCCGGGCGAAATTTTCTTTGGCCAACTCATCATTGCCTTTTTCAAGATAAAGTTCGCCAAGCTCTTCATAGACATAGCCATCTGGCGGAAGATTGTTTTCGGCTCGTTCTTCTAATATGGCATTTTGCATTTCAAGTGCTTTGTCGTAATTTTCGAGTGATCTGTGTGCTCTGGCGACTGTCCATTTTGCAATCATGATTTCGGGTAGGCTGCCAGCTTCTTCGCGAAGTTTTAGGCCTTTTTGCCATAATTCAAGAGCCTTCTCATACTGGCCTTTTTCATGATATGTCCAGCCGGTATTATTATACAGTGGCCCCAGCCATGTTTTGACTTTGGGATCATCCGAATTTTCACCGAGTGCGATTGCCTTGAGCGCCCAGACAAGCTGCTTATCCGGTTCGGATACGATTGCCATCATATGTGCGGCATCCATAGCATGATACATCTCGGCATTGCCCTTTGCAATGTCCCATGCCTTTTCGAAATATTCTCTTGATTCTTCCGCTTTTCCAGATGATTTGTACATTCTACCAAGCTCGAGATAATATCTCGCTTCGACTTTTGGGCCGGTTTCATCGAGCATTTCTTCGACTTTGGCAAGTGTAGCTTTTGCTTCATCGAATTTGCCCTGTAAACCCTGTGCTCTTGCGATTTGTGTGAGAAGTTCGCCTTTGTAGTTTATGTCTTGTTCTACTAAAGAGAGAAGCTTCTCGAATTCTGTCTCTGTCCCGGCAGGGTCGCTATAATTCCATAATTTGTCAATTTCAGGTAATTGTTTTGAACTGTTTTCTGCTCCGAGACTTAAAACAAGAATAACCAGCAAAATCAAAATCGTTTTTTTCATGATAGTCCTTCCTTCAGTTTTATTGAAAATAATTACGATTTCTTTTCGATGCAAGCAATAGTTAGAACTTTTTAAAAAAACAAGGCGAAGATGACCAGCACCTTCGCCTCGGGGAGTTTAGCTTGAATTATTTAGGTTAAAAGTCTGCGAATTCCTTATTGTCATTATCATCAAGAGGAATGACTTTTTCAGGGTTCACATGCTTTTGGGCTTTCTTGCTAAAACTTATGTCAGCACCGGCAGCTTTTTTGTATTGCCTGATATTGCTTGCCGCAGCCTGAATATTCTGCGAAAGAGTAAATTCCTTCACCATCGCAGAAAGCTCTTCGGACTGGCTATTTAGTTCTTCGGCGGCCGATGCTGATTCTTCGGAATTGGCAGCATTGTTTTGCGTTACCTTATTCATCTGGGCAACGGCAACATTGACCTGCTCGATTCCATTGGATTGTTCATTGGATGCAGCGGCTATCTCGCCAATTAGCTCATTGACCTTATTAGCGCCAGTAACTATTTTTGTGAGAATTTCGCCGACTTCTTCAGAAATCTGTACGCCATTATCGGAATTCTGCTGCGATTCTTCTATTAGCTCGGCAGTATTCTTTGCGGCTTCTGCGGATCTTTGTGCGAGATTTCTGACTTCTTCGGCAACTACGGCAAAGCCCTTGCCAGCATCGCCGGCTCTTGCAGCTTCTACAGCGGCATTTAGAGCAAGCAGATTGGTCTGGAAAGCGATGTCATCTATGGTTTTTATGATTTTGGCAGTGCTATCGGATGATTCCTTGATCTGATTGATTGCTTCTGACATCTTTTTCATAACTTCATTGCCCTGATTGGCCTGATTTGATGCATCATTAGAAAGCGAATTGGCCTGCTTGGCATTTTCGGATGACTGTTTTGTCATCGATGCCATCTCTTCGAGCGAAGATGATACTTCTTCGAGTGAGCTTGCCTGCTCATTTGCGCCTTCTGCAAGCTGCTGCGAGCCACTGGATATCTGGCTGGATGCCGATGATACCTGATCGACCGCATTAGAAACCTGCTGCAAAGCTCCATCAAGATTGTCGATCGCTGTGTTAATATCATTTTTCAGGTCATTTAACTGGCCTTTGTAATCGCCCTGGACTCTTTTTGTAAGATCTTTATTTGCTGCTGTGCGAAGTACATCAGCACCTTCCTGAATAGGTTTGACGATATTATCGAGCATTTCATTTACGCCTTCGAGAAGTTCTCGATAATCTCCTTCGGAATTGCCCATTTTAGCGCGCTCGTCCAGTCGGCCTCTTGCTGCTTCTTTAATGAGTCTTGCTACTTCTTTAAGGGTTTCTTTTTGCATAGTCTGGTCCATCAGAACTTCCATGCCGCCATATGGCTTGCCATCTTTGTCGAAAAGTGCAGATGTAACCGCCTGAATAGGAATCGATGTGCCATCTTTGGCTTTGGCAGTTACTTCGCCTGTTACTATATCGCCGGTAGCCATGGCTTTCTTGATAGTACAATTTGCTGTATTACAGACTTCAGTTTTGCACATATCTGCGCATTTCATTTTTCCGACCACTTCATTTTCGGTATAGCCCAGAACATCCAGAAGGCTCTTATTGGCAGACTGTACGACAAGTTTTTCATCCGTTGTGAAAAGAGGTGCTCCAATGCTGGTTAAAAGATTCTCGGTCTTAAACATCGATTCTTTAATATTATCACGCATTATTATCATAGATTTGCTGAGCTGGTCTTTTTCACTTCTCGGTTCGATTTCCACTGCGAGATTACCACTACCGATTTCTTCGGCGGCATGAGTTGTATCGGAGAGATAATTGATTATTTGTGTGAATCCTCGTCCGATATCGCCAATTTCATCCTTTTGCTCTTCGACATGTTTGATTCTCTTTTTGTCCATGCCTTCGAGCTCTACATCGCCTTTTGAAAGTCTTTCGGCAGCTTCCGACATAAATCTCATTATTCCAGCCATGCCATTTGCAAAATAGAGTGCGAATGCTGCAACAAGGCCAGCTATAATCAACCCTATAATGAGTATGCTTTTTTGCATGGCTTTAACAGGCGCTTGAACTTCGGCAAGGTCGATTTCGGCTATTGTTGCCCATTTGAGTCCACCGGGTAGCTCGAGTGGGCTATATGATGAAAGTACCTTATTGCCATTATAGTCTTCGATTACTTCAGTACCCCTATTTCCAGCCAGAGCTTCCCTTGCTGCTTTGGTATCGACTCCATTTTGGGCTACTGTTCCAGCAAATGAAGCCTCGACTGAATGACCCTGTGGGTCCAGATAAGAATTGCTACGCATTTTTTTATCCTGGCCGACAAGATATGCTTCGCCGGTCTCACCCATACCGGTTCTTTCCTGCATGATATTATCGATTTTATCGAGCGGTATTTGATAACAGAGTACGCCCAGGTCTTTGCCATCCTCATCAGTTATTGGCCCTGCCATAAACGAGGCAGGTTCATCGGATACTTCATAATGCTCGAAATCCACCATTGTGTAACCATTTTTGCCCTGTTTGAATGCCTTGGCAAGTGGCGAGTCTGAAAGATGCCCTCTAATTAAATTCTCCCCAAGATCAGATTCTTTGGCAGCAGTAAAAATTACATTGCCTTCAAGGTCGACAATGAAAAGATCATACAGGCCATAAGTATTTGCATATCCTTCCAGCTTTGTACCATGATAGTGTTCCCATTTTTTATACTCTTCACTATTAAATCCTCCGGCCTTGAAAGCTTTATCGAATCTTTCAGTACAAAGATGCATTGCGGAGTTTTTAGAGTAAACCTCGAGATTTTGGATTAAATCATCGAAGTAATTCGAGACCTGTTCGCTTTTGAGCGTCTGTGTTACGCTCAGTTTGTCGAATGACTCCGCCATCATGCCTTCTTTTGCTTTATCGATACTAACAAAAGCAACGATAAGCAGCGGTACAAGCCCTATAATCAGGAAAAGCCCTAACATTTTTGGCTTGAATTTGATATTGTCTAGAAATGCCATCACCACTCCTTTTTTGGTTTATGATTTAGCTCCTGCATTATTTTTTTGCATCACATATTAATAAATCGACAATCTTTAGTTTGAATAGATGAGAGTTTTTTATGTAAAGATTGCGTATGAAAAAGGTAGTATAATGCAATTACGCTAATTGCTCCGGTTTAAATGTTAAGAGATTCTTTAACTGTCGAGTGGGTAATATCCATTATTGATCTTGACAAATTATTATATAAAGAAAAACAGCTCATAACAGACAATGCGCTGTTCCGCATTGTCATACTTTTCAGGCTAAAACATCAGTAAAGCCTTTTGGGTATATATTAACTATTATTATATATATGTTATATATGGCTTTAAAAGAGACAATGCGCTGTTCCGCATTGTCATACTTTTCAGGCTAAAACATCAGTAAAGCCTTTTGGGTATATATTAACTATTATTATATATATGTTATATATGGCTTTAAAAGAGACAATGCGCTGTTCCGCATTGTCATACTTTTCAGGCTAAAACATCAGTAAAGCCTTTTGGGTATATATTAACTATTATTATATATATGTTATATATGGCTTTAAAAGAGACAATGCGCTGTTCCGCATTGTCATACTTTTCAGG
>JBKHBT010000146.1:0-5373 GCA_046542255.1 Candidatus Zixiibacteriota bacterium
AAGTATGACAATGCGGAACAGCGCATTGTCTGTTTTTAAGATCGAAAGATAATTATTATGATGTCAAATTAATTCATATTGACGAGTCATTATCTAGTTTAATCTGACGGCCAACATCTATGACACCAGGGGCAATAATAATGATTACTCCTATGAATAAGTTAGATTGTTTTAAAAAGACTTGAAAAAGAAACTTCAATATCGTATCTTGAATGTTGCGATGTATTAATTATTTATAAAAAATCGAGGTTCTTATGAAAAGGGCGATTTTATCAATTTTGTTTCTTACATTTATTGGTTTTATTTTTTCTACAACTATTGAGCAGGCGAATGACTTTATTGTCGAGACTGTTTTGGACAATAATTTGGAATACGAAAAAAGGGTCTGGGTATATCCGGAGATTATCCACCAAGGTGATATCATAGCTACATATATGGGCGATATTCAAGCACCGATAGATGGCTATCTTTACTATATCGATGATAAACCAGGCGCATTATTCACTCACCCTGTGCGTTTTGTATTTGTATCCAAGGATTTGGATGACTATAGAATCATAGATTGGAATTTCCCGCCAGATTTTCTTATAGATATGACTGAGCTAACCAAATGGTGGAAAGAACCGGAGCTGAATCTACCAGACAAAGAAGATTACGACAGGCTCAAAAGTAGATTGGCTCCAGCAGAAGAAATGGACTCAGAGAACCTGTATGCTGTTCTTGTAAATGGCGGCGGAAGTATGTCGAGCAATTATATGGCTTTTTATATCGATCTTGCATGGTGTTATTCTATGCTGAAAGAAGTTTATGGCTATAGCCAGGATAATATCTATATCCTCTGTTCAGATGGACTCGACCCATCACCAGATAGGGTAGATGGGTCTAATTCGCCACCCGATATGGATGGTGATGGCATCGATGATATCGGATATGCCGCTACATGGGAAGATTTCAATACCGTAATATCCGAACTCGATTCGAGGCTGGAAGGCGATGAACTGCTTTATTTTTTCTATATCGACCATGGAACCGATGTTGATTCTTTGATAACAGGACTTTGCATGTGGGATGGTATTTATAACGATCATGAGTTTGCAGAGCTTATCGAACCACTTGAATGTAGAACAAAGCTGGTAACAGTTACGGCATGCTTTTCCGGCGGTTTTATCGATGATTTCGAAGTCATGGACAATACAGTAATCAATACCGCTGCAAGATTCGACGAATATGCATGGGGAATGCCGGGGGATATTCATGGATTTTACAGCTACTATATTTTGTCGGCTCTTTCTGGTGAAGCGCCACTCGGCGAACATGACCCATTGACAGCAGATACAGATGGTAATGGCTTTATCAGTATCTATGAATCATATCAATATGCATGTTTGCATGATGAATCTGAAGAAAATCCACAGTATGCATCTAATCCACCAGATTTAGGTGGAAATACTTATATTTTCGGAAGCTCCTTTAATCAGCCGAATTTCGAATGCGAATCGCCATACTTTACTGATTCAGAAGGCGATGGAGATGGTATATTAGACCCGGGCGAATCGATAGTATATCATCCAAATATCTACTCTAATGGCGATACAGCCTATAATTTAGATGTTGAATTAGAATGTGATGATCCTATGATTACTATAGAAGCCTTCCATTTCACGCGAGATATTGTTATCCCGGATGATACAGATATATCTGCCGAGATATTTGAATTTTCTCTGGCAGATGAAATTCCATGGGGACATGTTTTCGATATGAATATCTCTTTTCATGCTGGAACAACTGCCACCGATTTAGGAAGCTATGCTCGCGATTTTCCAATACTTTTAGAAGTCATATCACCGGATATCCAGGTCGAATCATATACTATTAGCGAGGTGGAAGGAGATGGCGATGGTATTCTCGACCCCGGCGAAACAGTCGATGTTAATCTGGTTATTTGCAATGATTCACCACAGGAGCTGGATGATGTTTCTTTGCTCTGCAGCGGAGCAGCCGATGGTGTCGAGGTTATAGAAGGCGATGCCAGCTATGGCGATATTGCTAGCAATAGTACTTCATCCAGTACCGATAGGTTGCGAGTCAGAGTAGGTTCAGATTTTTCGGCAAATGATATAGCACCTTTCAACCTGCAAATTACAGGCGATAGAGACTATTACAAAGCCCTTCCTTTTGCACTCCAGGTAGGCAATTACTTTATACCCGAAGACGATCCCGGTGTTTGGATTGCTGATGGTTGGCATCTTTCGAATAAGAGGATGATAAACAATATGCATAGCTGGTATAATGGCAATGAAGGCAATTTTGTATACGATAATTCTGATACAATGAATTTAACTTCATGCACCTTCGTGATACCACCTGATGATCCTGTTCTGATTTTTGACCAATTTCTTGCAGCGGAGAAGGGCTATGATAGAGCAAAGGTCCAGATATCCAATGATGGGGGGCTTTGCTGGCATACGCTGATCGATCAGTCAGAATTCAAATCATCATGGACATCTAAGATGCTTGAAATACCTGAAGAATTTGCAGGAGGACTCGGGAAGATAAGATTCAGTTTCGAGAGCAATCGTTCTGTTCGCGGTGAAGGATGGTATCTTTCAAATATTCATGTTATTCCGAAACCACAGGCTTATGTTGGTTCTGGATATTGTTTCCCCTTTGTAGGCGGTCCAGATATGGAATACGGCTTCCATGTAACATACTATAATACTGATCTTTTGCCCTTGACCAGCGCTACGCTTGTTGTAGATGGCGTTGATTATGAAATGACTACGCTCAGTGGTATGGCATCCACAGGAATCCGTTATTATACAACGGTTACTTTGGGTGAAGGTAATCATAGCTGGCATTGTGAAATGCGATATGATGGTGGATTTGAGCGATACCCAAGAACTGGTGAATTCGATGGGCCTTTTGCTCTAAACCCTGTCCAGACATTCGAGATCGGACATTTCGATGAATTTTTTGAACATTCCGGCACCAATGATGTCTGGGAATATGGTGTGCCTTCTGGGGCATCTGGTGAAGAAATTCCTTATGGCACAAATGTCTGGGGTACAAATATCGATGGATTTTTCCCATGCGGCCTCGAAGGCACCGCCTGTCGGCTCGAGACGCAGCCTATTCCACTATTAGGCGAGATGTATCCTGTGGTCATGATATACCAATGGTATGAAACCGAATCTTTTATCAATAGCATGGTTCAGGGCGGCGGGAATGTCAAGGTTTCTGTGGATGGTGGCGAGCCTTTTGTGGTTATGCCTGAGCCAAGGGTTACGGCATATGATTTTATTGGATACGATGCTATTGCAGCTTCCGGTAATGCGCAAATCGGCTGGGAGCAGGGTTTTGGAAGTGCGGTCGGCAATTTCTGGCATCCGGTTGTTTTTGATTTGTCTTTTATTGATGGCGATGAGTTCAAAGTCATTTTTGATTTTGGCGCGTCTGTAACATGCGATGCTTCAACATCGGAACTTGGCTGGTATATCAATAATGTCTTTGTTTTTAATAAGGCATTTTCTGCGGTTGAAGAAAATAGGGTAGATGTGCCGGAGATGAAGTCTATCGAAGTATCACCGAATCCTTTCAATGCCAAATGCCAGATTAACCTCAAGATATCTGATGATCAGAAGCCCAAATCGATATTGATCTATGATATTGCGGGCAAATTGGTACACAGGAAAATAATAAATCAGCCAAATATCGGGGAGGCTTCTTTTACCTGGGATGCTCATGATGTGTCTTCCGGTGTTTATTTCATCAGGACAAATGAGTCGAGTATTGAACCAGCCAAAGTTTTACTTATCAAATAATGCCAGAGATTATAACCGATGCCGAATGGCAAAAATTATATTTTGCAGAACTCATCATAAAATGCCGGGCAATAGATGAGATAAAGCTTCCGCAATACAGCGGAGCGACTATCCGCGGCGCACTTGGTTCTGCACTTTACAAAGACAATTGCATCTTTCACAAGACAGATTGCTCAGAATGCGAAATCAATATAAGCTGTCCATATTATTATTTCTTCGAGGCGCAAAGAGCAGAAGATGGGGGCTTCGATACCAGTCCTTTCTCGGTGATTCCATCTAATAGTAAGACAATAAAGCCGGGTGATGTATTCGAATTTGCAATTGTGCTATATGGCAAGAGCATAGATTATGCAGCAAATATCATATCGGCACTTAATACAATGGGCATTCTTGGAGTCGGCAAGGGAAAGGCCACATTTGCAATAGAAAATATAAGCCAGAAAGGGCAGCTTGTTTATCGAGAGGGCAGGATTTTGCGTGAATTACAAAAGCAGACAATCGAAGAATATGAAACAGGCGATAAGATTAGACTAAATCTCATTACTCCGCTTCGATTGAAGAAAAAGGGCAGATATATCTATGTTCCGGAGTTTAGCGATATTGTGAAGGCTATTTTGCGAAGATACACAATACTCATTGAAAATTTCTGCGATGATAAATTCAATATCGATTTTGATGCTTTAATATCCAGGTCACAAGCTATCAATATAAGCCGTGATGCCACCCAATGGCTAGAGTTCGATCGATACAGTAGGCGCCAGGCACAGAAAGTCCCGATGCATGGCACAATTGGCGAGGTTGAATACACGGGCAATTTCAAAGGCCTTGAATACATCATGGCAGCAATCGATTCGGTAAACATTGGCAGTTCTACTGGATTTGGGTTTGGGAGAATTCGGGTTTCGAGGCTTTTAGTTAGATAAAATGAAGATTTCAAAACATATGTTTTATCATAATAAAACGGATAATCTTAATATTTAGGCATCGTCATAGAAAGAAACAACGATAGAAACTTATAATACTAATGGATAACCATGTTCTGTTCGATAAATGAAAAAATCCAAAAGCCCTGGCCGGGTAGAATATTTGAAGCTTCTCGGTATAAGCCATCTTCAGCATCGAAGATATAAACAGGCATCAGAAGTGTGCTATCATCTTCGAAAGGATTAGTAGATATAATATGAGAGGGCCCGCTGCACATATTCCAGCCTTCTTTAAGATTTAGAATTATGCTGTCTATCTCTTCGCCAGAAAAATCAACAATTGTATCGATTGGCGAATGGATAAAATAGGATTTACCCTGCTGGAAAAAATCACATGTCTCATAAAAGGCAGAATCGGGATTATACCAGAAATAATTTGGCGTTGAAAATGGCAATATCAAAGAAATTGAATCTGTTGTGATAAACGGTGCTGATATTTGATTCCATCCAGCTTTGACTTCGAACTGCTGCTGGACGCCAAAGAACCATAGCGAAGTGCTATCATAGCCGAATAACTCGTGGATGCCGTCATTGTCGAGGTCGGATATTTTGCTGGCGTATTCGAAATT
>JBKHBT010000042.1:0-26264 GCA_046542255.1 Candidatus Zixiibacteriota bacterium
TACTGATTAGAGAAGAAACAAAAAAGGCAATGCACGAAATTTTTCAAAAAGATTATACCTAAAAGAAATGCTATTAAAACCAAAAATTTAGCTTTTTACGGGAATTGATACGTGGAGCTTCAGTTTAACGCACAGAAATTATCGCCTGGATTTGAAAACTAAATTCAAAAAGTCCGGTGATTGACCTCGCCAATCGTCCAATCTACTGGCTCGAAACGTGGCGCAGTGTCTATCATTAAGTCATACCGAAGGTCGCCCATTGCCTCGAGTGCCTTCTCTGGCGAATTATTGATCTTCGATAAATGAACCAAAACCACATGACGAAGCTTGGGATGATATAGCCTGTCCAATGCAATTTTTGTGTCAGCATTGGAAAGATGCCCTAATTCGCCGATTATCCTGCGCTTCAGATGGTCGGGATAAGGGCCTTTGTCCAGCATTTCGACATCATGATTCGCCTCTATGACGAGATATTCTACGCCACTGCAATATTCGAAAAGATCCGGTGTGAGATGCCCGATATCAGTAGCATAGCCGATCGATACGCCCTCGCCTTCGATACGAAAGCCAACAGGGTCGATAACATCGTGTGGAACCGAAAATGGCAAAATCTGGACATTGCCGATATGAAATGGCGACTCGGTAAAAAATGGACGAATAGAAATTTCGGAATGTTCCGTAAAATAGAGCCGTTTGCTCGAAGTGTATAGCTTCATAGAAAGATAAACCGGAACTGAATATCTTCTTGCAAAGACATCGACTCCACGAACATGGTCATTATGTTCATGTGTCAGGATTATTGCGTCAATATTGTAGGGTGAAACCCCGAAATACTGGAGTGCATGGACAATCTTCTTAGCTCCGATTCCACAGTCGATTAAAATATGCAAACCGTCGATTTCTACTAAAGAGCTATTACCACTTGACCCGGATGCAAGGGTCATAAGTCTCATGCGCGATTCCTCCAGATTCGCTATGTCTTCTTGTCCGGCTTATCATAAGCAATTTTCTGACGAATCCATCTGCCGGACTCGAAATAGATGATCATCATTACCGAATATAATACCATTCCCAAAAAATATCCAATGAAAACTCCGCCAACTCCCAAAAAAGTTCTCGAAATGAAGTATGCAGCCGGAACAGCTCCAAAGAAATAAGCTATAATTATAATAAAAAGCGGCATAATCGTATCTCCGGCTCCTCGCGCTGAACCATTGAATGTGATTCCAAAGGCCGAGAATGTATAACCCATCGCAAGGCATAGCAGGAACATATATGCATAATGAAGCGGCACACCGCTTAAAAAATGCCCCAAAATAGACCTTCCGAAGAATACCGCTACAAAGGCGACCGTCCATAGAAATACAGCCACACTAAATGCAGCGCCAGTAGCAGACTTCTTCGCCCTTTCGATTTTTCCGGCACCAAGGTTCTGGCCAACCATCGAACCCACCGCAGCCGAAACAGCGAAAGTGGGAAGCAAAATAAACATATTCAATCTGAAACAAACGCCCAATGCGGCAACCGCAGCAGTGCCAAATTGAGCAACCAGGCGCATAAATACAATATACGAAAGGCTTCGTATTCCAAGCTGCGCTGCGCCAGGAAGGCCGATTCGGAAAGTCTCTTTGATTAGCGTAGTGTCTGGATGCATTTCTTTGAAACTGTATCGGAAGATATTCTTATCGCGAAGAAGCATATACACAACACCGAACATTGCCACAAAACGGCCGATTATGGTGGCGAAGGCTGCGCCATCGATGCCAAGCTCTGGAAAAGGCCCAATACCAAAAATAAGGGCCGGATCAAGCACAATATTTACAAAAACGCCAGCCAAACCAGCTATCATCGGCGTTCTACTGTTTCCGGCACCGTGGAAGGAAGCATTTCCGATAAAAAAGAATACATTAAAAACCATACCGATAAACATTATACGAATATAACCAAGTCCCATCTCGATTACCTCGGGGCTTGCGCCTATCAACCTAAGAAGATGCCTCGAACCGAAAATACCGAAAACAGCAATCAGCACAGAGCCAATAAGTCCCCACAAGAATGATGAAAAAATCGCCTGCTGCACCTGGAAATAATTCTTAGAACCATAAAATCTTGCGACCATCGCCTGCGTAGCAATCGATAGCCCCAGATTAATTGTAAAAATCATCATCATGATCATGCCCGACATCGAAGTAGCCGCAACAGCGACCTTGCCCAGCTTCGAAACAAAATATATATCTACAAGATTATAAACCGATTGCCCGGCATTGGCTATAATCATAGGTATAGAAAGGCGAATTATATTCCTGCGAATCGAGCCTTCTGTTAGATCATATTTTACAGCTTTCGCCATATTATATTCTCCGGAGGACGGCGCAGAATCCGCCATCATAATCCCGCCCGACCGGCATTGGCCTTATAAATGGCTTGTCTCGAATATCGCGAATACGCTCATCAAAAAATGGCACAAGCTCATATTTACCAAAGGATACAATATGTTTGACTAGCCCTTCATTCTCCTCCGGCTCGGTCGTACAGGTTGACCATACGAGTATTCCACCTGGTTTTACAAGTTCCATAGCATTTTCGGCAATTCTCTTTTGATATTCTGCCAGCCTTTTTATATCGTCTTCATCGCGAAGCCATTTAATCTCGGGATGCCTTCTGAGAACCCCCAAAGAGCTACATGGCGGATCCACAAGAACCCTGTCGAATTTTTCATTCGGGCGATAATCGCGTGCATCGGCAAGAATAGTCTTAACACCTGCAATCATAAGCCTTTGCAGGTTCTCTTCTGTTCTTGCAAGGCGTGCCTCATCAGATTCGATACCGATGATTTCGGAATGGCCGCCAGTCATTTCGAAAAGCCGTGTCAATTTGCCGCCGGGAGCGCAGCCGATCTCGAGTATCCTTTCGCCATGTTCCGGCGCAAGGCAAATCGATGCAGCCTCGAATGCCGGATCCTGAACAGTTACACGGCCGGTAAGGAGATCTTCCCATTCACTGGTCTTTATGTCATCGTCGAGAAGCTCGAAAAAATTGCGAAATTTGGGATGGACTTTGTATTTTATTTCGCGCTCATCAAGCTCTTCATAGTATTCTTTGGTATCCAGAAGGAGCTGGTTTATGCGAAAATAACGTGGTGGTTTTTTATTGCTGGCCGACATCAAGCGGTCGGTATATTTTCTGCCATATCGCTCTATCCATCGATGGACAAGATAGTCCGGGAATGAATGCAATGTGGCCAGATATGCCGGGAAATTTTCATTCGAAGGAGTGGAAAGCTCTTTCCAATTATTCGATATCTTGCGAAGTACAGCATTAACAAAACCCGTCTGCTTTTTGAAACCATATTTTCTCGCTTTTTCGACAGCAGTGCTGACTGCCAGCTCGGTCGGGAAATCATGGTCGATGGCTGCGAGATATACGCCGATTCGCATGATATTCTGAAGATTATCATCGAGTGTGAATTTGTGATGTTTGCAACGCTTTATCGCATAATCGATCCTGCGAAGAGACCGAAAGATGCCATCGGATATATGATTGGACTCATCGGGAATGCTCTTGAAAAAAAGAACATCATCGATTGCATTCAATGCTTTTTCAAAGGCTTTCAAGTTTAATTTCCTTTCAAATTTATATGTACCGTTTTGGTTCAATCGTTACATTTGATCCAATTTGGTTCATTTGCTATTACATAAGACAAAAAAATCATTTTATAAGTTTAAGGTCGGGTTTTTCCGAAAGCGGCTCGACTTTATTATCGAATGGGTCATAATAATCACTGCCGCGTTTTATCAGCATATCGGTGCGGATTATCTCGACACCGTATGCAAGTTCATGCGAAATGCCGATAAATTCCAGATATTCTCCCGGCCTTCCAGAGCCATTATTCGATAATTCTAAAAACATCACAAGCACATTATCGAAAATCCTAAATCCATGAAAAAGAGGCCTAATGTCGACAACTTTCTTGCGTCTTTGGAATTCTATCTTTTCCATTTCGTGAATTTCTTCCAGTTTCTTCTGCAAGGTATCGATGGGCATTTCTTCGAGTACTTCGTCATTAAGGATAATGGCGTATTGAGCCTTTTCTATTGCAGCGGCCAGAGATTTGATTTTGCTTTTTGCCGTTAAGAATTTCTGGCCGGTGACTTCAATATTTTTGGGGAATTGGCGGAAAAATTTCATAAATTTGTCTTCTGATGTTGGATGGTCGAGATGAATATCGACATATTCCGCCGTCGATGAATAACCGATAGGAAGCGGCGGGCCGAATGCAATCTTCTCATGCTTATGATAACCCTGAGTATATGCAACCGGAAGATTAGACCGCCTGATAGTGCGCCGAATTATCCTTCCCATATCAAGATGCGATAGAAAACGAAGCTCGCCGAAGCGCGAATACTCTATCCTGACAAAATTCCACATAGCGAAAGCATCGCGCCGCGCTTTGCGCTTTGCACTTCTACCAAAGCTGGTGCTACTTGTCGTGCTGGAAGATTGGATATCGTATTTTGTATCTGCGATAATCATTTTATCGAAAGAGCATTTCTGGCAGTTTTCGCATCGAATCTCGCGGCAATCTTTGGTATATTTCGTAGAATATGCTTTTTTTCTCTCATTAATAAGCGTTTCGGGTTTTACGCCGGTGTCGATGATTTGCCAGGGAAGCGGCATTTCCAAATCTCTTTCGCCAAGATATGCCATCGGGTTGATTCCTGTTTCTTCGAATGCCTTATGCCATGCATCCTCATCGCGAATATCGTCCCATGCATCGAATTTTGCGCCCAGCTCGAATGCCTTTATCAATACCTTGCCTAATTTCCTATCGCCACGTGCAAATATGCCCTCGAGATATGATGTAAATGTATTTCGCGTATCGAGGCCAAGTCGTATTTTTCGGCCTTTGAGCGCATCATAAAGCAAATCCTGTTTCCGCTGAATCTCCTGTGGGCTATTTTGCTCTTCCCATTGGAAAGGCGTATGCGCTTTCGGAACAAATGGGCTAATAGAAACCTTCAACCGGCCATTGACGCGCCGCAGTATCTTCGAAAACATCTCGGCGACATCAATTATTGCCAGGACATCGTCATCGGTCTCTGTTGGAAGGCCTATCATAAAATAAAATTTGACGCGTTTCCATCCCATAGATACGGCTTTTTCAATTGTCTTTGCCAGCTCGTCCATATCGACATATTTATTTATAACAGCACGAAGCCTTGGCGTAGCTGCTTCTGGAGCCAATGTCAATCCGCCTTTGCGCTCGGTGGCAAGAGCATTGAAAAATGCTTCCCCAAAAGCCTCCGGACGGATAGATGGCACCGAAAGCGATAGATGATGTTTCTGTGAGAATACCTTTAATTTGGACATCACATCCAGAAATGGAACATAGTCGGTAGTCGATAGCGAAAGCAGCCCAAGCTCTTCCATGCCGGTCTTATCGATAGCTTGTTTGGCTTCTTCTATTACTTCCGAAGCCGGCCTTTCCCGCACCGGACGATAGATATAGCCTGCCATGCAAAATCTGCAACCACGGCTGCAGCCACGCATTATCTCGAGGCCATAACGGTCATGGACTATCTCCATCCATGGAACAATCGGCTGCTGAGGATAAATATCGCCTGAAAGTTCCTTTTTAATTGCCTTTCGGACTCTTTCGGGAGCATTATTAGCAATTTCAAAGCCAAGGAAGTTGTCATCCTCGTATTTTGGTTCATAAAATTCTGGAATATATATCCCATCTAATTTTACAAGCTCTTTGTATATTTTGATTCTTGATCTTTCTTTATTTCGGTTAATTATCTCGAGAGCTTCGATAAGATTTGCTTCGGCATCGCCGATATAAAATACATCGATAATACCCGCCATAGGCTCCGGGTTAAATGCCGAAGGCCCACCGGCCATTATAATGGGATGGCTTTCGTCTCGCTCTTCTCGCCTGAGTGGAATACCGGCAAGTTCCAGCATAATAAGAATATTGGAGAATGATAGCTCGGTCTGAAGAGAAAAGCCCAATACATCAAAATTTGAAACGGCCTTTTTCGATTCCATCGAGAAAAGCGGAATCTGCCTATCATGCATCAGCTCGATCATGTCCTCGCCCGGGCAGAATACTCTCTCTGCTACAAAATCCCTATTTGAATTTATCAGATGGTAGAGAATACGGAATCCGGTATGGCTCATCGCAAGTTCATAGGGTTCCGGAAAAGCCAATGCATAGGTCAATTTCCCTTCATGAGATTTCCTAACCGAACCGATTTCTCCATCGATATATCTTTGCGGATTCTGAACAAGTCGCAGAATCTTTTCAATTCGTGAAGCGATGTTTTCGGTCTTCGTATTCTTATCTATTTGCATTTATTCTATTATTCTATTACGTTTTCTGGTTTCTTTTCCACATGAAGTTTTAGGCCATCGACTTCTTTTACTATGACAGTATCGCCCACTTCCACATCGTCTTTAGTGTAGGCATCCCAGATTTCAGAATGAACAAAGACTTTGCATTTTCCATTTTCATCTTTAGGTGTTCTGACTTCGGCCTCTAATCCAGCCATTCCTTCTTCGCCGGTAACGCTTTGTTTTAATTTGGCTTCGGCGAATTTATAGACAAGAAACAGGAAAAACAGCGCAAAGAATGCCACAGTCGGCAAAACGACCTGCCATTTGATAGATAGAAAATCCGGTGCGCCCTCGGTTAATAAAAATGACCCCATAAGGAGAGACACAACTCCTCCAATCGCTAAAATTCCAATTCCAGGAACCTGCGTTTCTATAATAAAAAGCACAACTCCCAGTATAATAAGCATAACTCCGACATAATTTATAGGCAACATCTGAAATGCATAGAAAGCCAAAAGTAAAGAAATACCGCCAACAACTCCCGGAACTATTCCGCCCGGATTCCGAAGCTCGAAGAAAAGCCCGAGCATTCCGGCCAGAAGCAAAAGATATGCAATATTCGGATCTGTTATTGTATATAGGAATTTGGCGAGCTGGCCCATCGGTATATGGTTTACATCATCATCTTCGATATCCAGAATCATTTTTCTATTGGCTACAGTTATCGAGCAACCCTGTGCTTTTTGGATGAATTCTTCTAGGTCTTCTGCGATAAATTCGATCACTCCGAGAGATTCAGCAATAGCCTCATCGATGGATGCCGATTCTCTAACAGCCTTTTTTACCCATTCGGCATTTCGGCCGCGCATATTGGCATAGGAAACGATCTGTGCGACAGCATCATTAGTCATTTTGGCAGTCATTACTGTATCGGGTTTATTCTCTTCGTCACCGCCACCGCCTGCACCAATTCCCATGCTTACAGGATGTGCGGCGCCAATTCTTGTACCTGGTGTCATGGCAGCACAATGCGATGCATATGTAATAAATGTGCCAGCAGAAGCAGCCCTGGCGCCAGAAGGCCAGATATAAACAAGGACTGGAATCTCTGAGTTCAAAATCCTCTTATTTATATCATCCATCGAAGTCATCAGTCCGCCGGGAGTATCCAGGCGGATAATAACGGCGCTGCGGCCGTTCTCTTCTGCCTTTTCGATGCCTTCTATAATATATTGCGATGAGACAGGATTAATCGCGCCATCGACTGACAAAACATCGATTGTGCCGGAATAAGCAGCAGTGCTAAATAAAATCAAACTGATAAAAAACAATGTCCATATAATATGATTGAATCTCATATTTCCTCTTTTCAATACCGGAAGCAAAATAATTTCTCAAATTACAAGAACTTTGCAATTTTTTAATATACAGCCTAAATTCTTTAATATCAAGAGTTTTTATTTGTCAGTGCTGGAAGGCTCGTCTTCTTTCGAATCTTCTTTTTCTGTCTCTTCGAGTTTGTAATTTTTAATCTTAAATGGTTTCAGATAAAGCTCATCGATAAGCCCAATAACCACTGTTGTCAAAGGCAAAGCGACCAGCATACCGAAAACGCCAAAAAGCTCGCCCATAGCGACAATTGCAATGATAGTCAAAACAGGTGGAAGGTTCACGCGCTCTTTCATTACCATAGGAAGCACAATATAGCTTTCGAGAATCTGTGTGCCGACATAGATTATGACAATCCAAAACAGTTTGATAGGCGAATCCGAAAGAGCCAATACAGCGGGAACCACAATGCCCATAATCGGGCCGATATATGGAATAAAGCTGATAAGACCGCCAAGCAGGCCAAGGAAAATTGCATGAGGAATGCCAAGAATACTAAAGCCAACAATATAAATTACTGCTATTATCGTCATCGAAGTAAATTGGCCCAGCATCCAGCTTTTGACCTTATACAAAAGAATATCGATAATATCGACTACCTTCTGAATATTTTTCGGGCCAAATAATTTGGCAAAACCAATTATCTGTTTCCTTGGATTAAGTGCAAGATAAATCGCCATGATGATAATAGCGATAATATTTACAAAACCATTTATCCCTTGAAATAGTATAGAAAAACCGCCAATTATTATATCATCGGCCTTATCGAATGCCTTTTTAATGATCGTATTGAAATCCTGGCTAAGCTCGTAAAGTGGCTTTATAAAGCTTCTTTTTTCGGCCAAATTTGCGAGTCTGTCATTAAGACCAGAAAGATAATTCGGAAGCTGCGAGACTAAGTCCGCGCCCTCTTTCAAAAAGGGGGGAGCTAGAATAAAAATAAATAAAGCCAATACGACAAGTATCATAAAACAGGTGACCGAAAGCCCCAGCCATCGGGGAAAACCAAATTTCTTATGAAGTATCTTGATAAACATCGTCAAAAAAAGCGCAACAATAACAGCAAGGAAGAAAAGCAAAACTACATAACGAAGAAAATACACCGATGCCGCAACTCCAATTATCAGAACAACAATAACGGCGGCGATAAGGGATTTTAATGCGAAATCTCTTTTATCTGATCTCGGTTTTTCATCTTTTTCTGCCATTTGCCTCCATTTCGTGTATCGAAATTAGTCAAAAATGGTTTTTACTGCAATGATTAAATGCAAATCAATATTTTTTGTGAAATTAAAAAGCAAATCCAAAGTAATAAAAGGTTGAACCTGCGATTGTGCTCAAGACAAAGGAAAAAGGTTTGATATGGAATAAATAAAGGCCTTGCATTTATCTGCAAGGCCCGGGAAAGGAAGGATTGGATATCTCTATTTATTTAATATAAATAATTTGTGAAATTTTCTTTTCATGGCCAAAATCAGCCATTAGAATGTATTTGCCGCTTTCTTGTTTTTCATGCGGCATCCAAATTAACTCACCTTCTGAAATGCCCTGAAAAACTAATTTACCAGAAACATCCAGAATCTTTACCTGGCACTTTTGCGATGTTATAATTCTGCAAGAGCCATTGAAGGGGTTCGGCATCATAGTTATCTCTAGCTTTTTTGGTAACTCTTTATTTTCATCGATTTTCGATGGATTTAGTATCTTAAAGCCGATATCATTCATTGCGAATATATCTTCGTTGGAGATTGCAGCTACCTTGATATAGCAATTATATTTGTCATCTGGCAGAATGGGGAGCTCCCATCTGATATAATTATTCGCTACAGAATCTTTAATCATATGCCATGGCCCGCCTATTCCGCTAATCGAGTATTCTGCTCGGACAAATTCTATTGCCGGTTCGCCCTCGCGGGTAAAGAATATACTCATATTCTCTCCACCGACCACCTCTTCACCGCCAGATGGAGATATGAGTTCGATTTTCTGAGGGTCAAGAGCCGGCATCCTGGAGAAAAAAAGATTATAGTTAGCTTCCCAGATGGTATCGGTTGCTGATATCGCTGCATAATAGTAACCATCGTAAATGGGGTCGAATAATATGGAAAAATTCCAATTATTCCCGCCATTAGATTTTGTTTCCAGTAGATTGTATTCGGAATCATATATCTCGATTTTGGTATGCCTTGGGCCTTCTGCATAGAACTGATAGAGGCTATCTGAGCAAGCACTGAATTTATACATATCGATATCGCCATGGAAAGTAATTCCCTGAAGAAGACGTCTTCTGGTGGAATGCATAGGAATTTCAAGTGCTTCATCGAAACTTCCCGGAATATCCGGTTTAGGTGGTGCAGTGATATTGACGGTTGCGAAATTGGGGTACTTGTCTTCCTCGGCACTTTCCCAATCGATGAAATTGTACCAACCATCACTGTAACCGCCCCATCCATAATTAGCATGAAAATATCCATCCTCGCGCCAGCCGTCAACCACAAGAGCATGGCCTCTTTCGACATAATAGTCAAATAAAGACATTACTACTGGTTTACCTCTCATAACAGAGAGCTGTATAGATTCAAAATAGCCATCGAACATTGTAAATGGCGAGACTATATGGCTGCCATAGAAGCCCAAATCACAATTGAAATACTCATGTAATGTATCTATTGTTGCACCGGTGCCTTCGGATGTATATGCTGAATGGGCCAAAACTCCGATTGCCACGGTTAGTCCTGAAGCATTATCAGCATCCGGCTCTACTTTGAAATCTTCGGAATAGATGATTGTGTCCATACTATACAAAGGAGCATCGATAGTCATGGAACGGCCGAGAAGTTCATAGCTGTAGCTATTCCCATCATCCAGCAAAATAGAAGGTGGCCATTCCCAGTAATTACAGACCATAGCGCAAGCTGTCGCTACGCAGCCGGTAAAGCAAATTTCGCCTGTAATAGGGTCTACCGGGCACCGCAGATTATAGGGGTATCGCTGGTGCCAGTGAGTCAAAATCCAGGGGCCATATTCGACAGATTCTTCGATTTCTGTTATTAGAGTTGGATCTTCTTCGAGGTATCTTTGCCATTTTGCATTATTCTTTGTTTTTATATCCTTGGGCAATTTATCCAGTGAATAGAAAGTCTCCATATCCTGTTTTAGAAGATGTAATAGAGCATTTTGATCATCGATTTTGAACTGGCCGATTTTTGAATATATCATTATTGGCGGTAGTTTTACATCCGGCGAGACGACAATATAGCCTTTTGGCATAAGCTCGAAAAGATGCCCGGCCAATCGGCCATCACTCAGTAAAATCTCCATGTATCGTCCAATTTGATAGTCATCTACGAAGGTTTCTGTATGTCGTGAAGCCACTCGATAGGCTGTTTCATAGTCGATAGATTGCATAAAGGCTTTATTTGAGAGCAAAAGTAGTAAAACAATTAGCAAGGCTTTTTTCATTTCTAATCTCCTTTTGATTTTCAAGCACATTAAGAAATATCGGAAATGTTAAAAAGTACAAGACCTTGATTTTTTTATTTTTTGGGCGAAATTATATTTAAAGTCTCGGGTTTCTCTTCTAAAGCCAGACAATGCGCTGTTCCGCATTATCTGGAGTAGGCCTTTATTGACATTCGATATGCTTTTGCTTAACACTCAAATGTCAAATTTTCCAATAATAAAAATGAAAGATTACTTGGAATAAAAAAAAATCTATTTATCTTATCGGCGATGGCAAAAGGAGAACTTACAGGACTCGCTAAACAACAAATCGATAATCTTCAGAAGAAGATCGATGAGACAGATGAAAAAATCGGTAATGAGGGATACGATACAAAGCGTTATATTGAGGATATCCGTAAAGAATTGGAGCATTTCAAACAGGAGAAAGAGCGTGTTTGTTCTATTGTGGGCAAAATCGGGGCGGTTCCGACCCAGCGCAATCGACTCATAAATGCCATTTTTCCTCGTTTTGGTTCTTGCATGTATTCCACTTTCTCTTTTAACTCATGGCATAATCCAGCATCTGCTTCTCGAGATAGCCATAGCAGCGATTTCTCTGAAATTGATCTGGATTATCCATAATCAGGGCCGAATCAATCTTTTTCAGCTCTGGATGCTGACTTCTATTGAATGACGCATGAATGAAATGATGCGCGAGATAAAAGAGGTGCATGAAAAAATTGAGAATTATGAACATGCCTCATCTTCCGATAGAACTTATGGAAACAAAGACAAAGCCCAGGAATAGATAAGCATATGGCCTTCGATAATTTTTCCACCAAGAAACTAATTACAATATCTCTTCGAAAGCTTCGTCATGCTGTTCATTATTTCGGGCTTTTGGAAGATGGCGATAGGGTTGTCATAGCTCTCTCTGGCGGATTGGACTCGACAATGCTATTTTATCTTCTTACTCATCCCAAAAATAATTGGATGCTACGTGATATCAAATTCTATCCTTTGCATATCGATTCTGGTTTTCGAATGGATGAGCATGTTTGGAGCCGAATAGCCGAACTCTGCCGCCGCCGAAATACCGAGCTTCTAATAGAAAAGCGCGATATAGAAAGCAAGGCTTTTGCCGATGATGCGCCATTTAATCCCTGTTTCATCTGCTCTCGCATGAGACGCAAAGCTATTTTTGAGACCGCTGAGCTTCTTGGCGCAAACAAAGTCGCTCTTGGCCATCACCGTGATGATGTAATCGAAACCTTTTTTCTTAATATTTGCTTTTCAAGAGAAATGGCAGCTATAATTCCAAAACAGGAGCTTTTTCAGGGCAAATACCATCTGATAAGGCCATTTTTCCTGACCGATAAAACCATATTAGAAACATTATCAAAGAGATTGGCATTTCCTGAAGCACCAAAATCATGTCCAATGGATGGAAAAAGCAGGCGAGAGATGATCAGAGAATATCTCAAAATGCTATACACCGAAGATAAGAATATCAAAAAAAATATTTTCAGGTCACTCTTTAAGCCAAAACATGACTATCTTCTTGAAAAATATTCAGACCTTTTGAGTAGCCTATAATACTAAAATCTAGCCCAAAATTGCTCAGATAGATAACCAAATCCAGTGTCAAAACTCTTTCTTTTACTTTACTTTTTACTCTCATAGCACAATATATATTTATTCAAGTTGCGAAGCTCTGCTTCTTGCGGGCATTAGAAAAAATCGAAGGGGAGCTTCGGGGAAACTTGCGATACAAAGCAGAGCTTTGTATCGAGGTTGTGTTGGAGCTTTGTATCGAGGTTGTGTTGGAGCTTTGTATCGAGGTTATGTTGGAGCTTTTTATCGAGAATGGGTTGGAGCTTTGTATCGAGAATGGGCTGTTGCTTTGTATCGAGTCTTTAGGATTAAGGTTCATATTGGTAAAATATTGCCAGACAATGCGCTGTTCCGTATTGTCATACTTTTCAGGCTAAAACACCAGTAAAGCCTTTTGTATATATATATTATAAATTATATATTTGTTATATATAGCGTTAAAAGTGAAGTTGCTCAGATAAATAATCCTTTGCTTAACTATCAATTTTGTGTATTTTTAGAAAATATTTTGGGGTGTTATGATTATTTTATCTTAAGAACACTAATCACCTCGAAGATTTGAACATATGTTGTTGGGCAATGCCCGATAGCTTTTTATTATTGGAGATATTTGTTTTTTATGTCTATCTTATTGGTAAATGATGATGGTTTGCGTTCACCGGGCATCAAAGCAGCTCGCAATGTCCTAACGGATTTTGACGATGTATATACAGTCGTTCCTGACCGGGAGCGAAGCGGCGCAAGTCATTCGATTACATTATCATATCCACTTCAACTACATGAAGTAGAAGAACAGGTTTACGAATGCTCCGGTACACCGGCTGATTGCGTCAAAATCGGCCTTCGGGATGTAATGGAAGATGAAAGGCCCGACCTTATCGTTTCCGGAATTAACCCTGGAGGCAATATCGGCTCTGCTATTCATTATTCAGGTACGGTAGCAGCGGCGGCAGAAGCAGCTATTATGGGTTTTCCATCGATAGCAATATCGATTACGAGCCATAATCCCACGAGCTATCGTGCCGCATCTGAATTTTTGAAAAATATCGTGCCAAAGATAATTGAAAATGGCCTGCCCAAATGGGTTCTTCTAAATGTCAATGTTCCGGATTTGCCTTCTGATAATATAAAAGGCGCCAGGTTAGTGCCACAGGGACTCACATTCTACGATGATTATTTCGAGCAATATGTCGATCACCATGGCAAGAAACACTATTGGATGGTCGGGGATATCAAATCCAGTGATGATAGGCCGGATAATGATCTTATCGCAATCGATCAGGGATATATCGCAGTAACCCCTGTTTATCTGGAGGTTACCGCACATAAACACCTTAAACATTTCGAGGGTTGGGGGATTAAGGATGTTTGGCAAAAATTGTAATTCCGTGAGAGGCTTTCGATGCTGACTGATTTCCTTTTAATAATTGCAGGGCTATTTCTGCTTTATTTAGGCGCCGGATCGATAGTTACATCTTCGTCACGTATCGCTCGCCGCATGGGCCTTTCGGAGCTTTGGATCGGCCTTACTGTCGTTGCTTTTGGTACATCTTTGCCGGAGCTTGTTGTCGGTTTACATTCTAATATCACTGGTGTGCAGGATATTACCCTTTCTAATATCGCCGGTGCAAATATAAATAATATAACTCTAATTTTGGGCATATCTGGCCTTATAGCGCCACTAACTATTCGCGATAAGAGCACAAGGCGCGAAGTGTCATTTTTGATTCTGGCGACTGTGGTATTTTTCGTATTGGCTGTTTTGGGCCATGATATCACGAGGCTGGATGGGATAATTCTATTTGCTCTATTTGGTTATTTTACATTTTCATGCTGTTTCGTAGATTTTTTCCGAGAACCTCCTATTTGCCGCAAATGTTCTTTGGATAGATACCACAAGATCGATTTACCCGAGATAGATGAAGAAGAACTGAAAAAGAAAAAGCCATGGTGGGATATTGCGCTTATTGTTTTTGGCATCGTTGCTCTCACCTTCGGTGGCCGTGTATCGGTCGATTCGGCTGTTTCTATTGCGACAGCGCTCGAGATACCCCAAAAGGTAGTTGGCGCTACTATAGTTGCCCTCGGTACAACATTGCCAGAACTGTTCACTTCCGTTTTTGCTGCATCAAGGGGAGAATTAGACATAAGCATTGGCAATATTATTGGCAGTTGTATTTTTAATATACTTACTATCGTTGGTATTGCATCGATTATAAAACCAATCGGAGTAAATCCAACTTTGCTTACATTCGATTTTCCGTTTATGATTTTGATGTCTGTAATCATTATACCAATGATTAGTCCTGATTTTCATATTGACAAAACGGAATCTATTATACTATTATTATGCTATGTATTCTATGTTTTAACCAACCTTCTAAGATAAAGAAGGCGATAATTTATTGGAGTTGATTATGAAAAAGATTTTTTTAGTTTTGTTTTTTAGCGTCTTACTACTCGGCGATTCAGGCGGCCCGGACGATTTTGGATATTCCTGGGTAGATAGCCGTGAAGACTTTGGCCCGGATTTCAATTGGATAGAAATCAAAGAAACCGGCGAGAGGCTCAGCAGGGTTAGCGACAGCGACAATGGAGAAGAGTATGTCGAATTCGAACGGCCTTTCGAATATTATGGCGAAATGCACGAGGGGATCACTGTAAGCTCAAATGGCGCAGCCGCCTTTGGGCGATGGACATATATTCCATATTATGTGAGTTCTTTCCCGAGCTATAGCGACCCGGATGCAGCTCTTGGTATTTTTTGGACATACCTTAGTCCGTATTCATCGCTTGCAGATGACAATGGCATATATTATCAGGATTTTGGCGAATATATTGTCATTGAATGGTGCAATATAGTGGAAAAATACAATACAGGCAATGTCTTCACATTTCAGATAGTTATCGATTATGCAAGAAAAGCTATCTATTACAATTATCTTTCACTCGATGGCCTTGGCTCGCATACGGCTTATATCGGCATCGAGAATCTCGATGGTTCTGATGGTTTATTTTGTGGCACCAATACAAGCTCGGGCAGCAATTTTGCAGAAGACAGCTTGACTGTCCGTTTTCGAGGCGAGCCTACTGCTTCGCCTCCATATTTCAATGATTTCAGCAGAGGCGATGACCTTCAGATGCCCGACGCGCCCACCGGCTGGGAATGGGGCGAACCGGAATTCGGCCCGGATGCCGCATATTCCGGCGATTACTGCTTTGGCACCGACCTGGACGATAATTATGGTACGAGCATTAATTGGACAATACTCGGCCCAAATCTCGAGCTGACCTATGCAGAGACCGCTGTTCTCGACTTTTATGCATGGTATAGCACCGAAGATGAGGTCGATGGCGGATTCTGTGAAGTATCCACAGATGACGGATATACATGGTCTCAGGTGCATCCCGAAGGCGGTTATCCAGGCAGAACCGGCTCTTCCAGCCCCGTGGCTGGCATGGATGCTTTCATAGGAGAATCCGATGGATGGGAATATTTCTCTTTCGACCTTAGCGATTATTGTGGACAGGAAATCAAATTCCGTTTCTATTTCTTCTCTAATGGAAGCTATGGCGCACCCGGGCTATATATCGATGATTTAGGCCTCCATCAAAAATTTGGCTATCTTCGCGGTACTGTCGATCTTGCCTATTCTTCCGTGGATGCAGGTGCAATTGTCACTTTGGCGGGAACTGGCAGAAAAGACACCACAGATATGGATGGCTTCTTTGCCTTCGATTCTGTTTTTACAGATACTACATATACGATACATTTCGAAAAGCCAAGCTATCTGCCCGATAGCATTACAGATGTCGAGATAATCCGTTTGGATACGGTTGAAATTTTCAAGATTCTCGCACCCGAGCTATATTTCAATGATTTCGCTACCTCAAATGGCGGATGGAGAGCTATTCCCGATTCTATTGGATGGCAATGGGGAAAACCAAATCCTATTGCATCGCCATCGCAGGCCTATTCCGATAGCTTCTGCTGGGGAACAAACCTGGAAGGCTTCTATCATGATAATGCAAATTGGATACTCGAACAAACAATATTTATTAGTGAGATAGATTTTCCGGCTATCAGGTTCTGGCAATGGTATTCTTTCGCAGGTGATTTTATGGGTGAGCTTTTCGATGGCGGCAATCTTAAGATATCTACCGATGGCGGAGAAACCTTCGAAATACTCCATCCCGACAGAAGATATGACAT
Source organism: Candidatus Zixiibacteriota bacterium (assembly GCA_046542255.1). Lineage (GTDB taxonomy): Bacteria > UBP14 > UBA6098 > JBKHBT01 > JBKHBT01 > JBKHBT01. The sequence continues at coordinate 17,000 of JBKHBT010000042.1, forward strand.
CACCTACGATGGCCTGATAGCAGAATATAATGACTATCTTTATGGCGAGCCAGCTTTCGGCGGACAGACAAATGGAAACTATTGGCACCCTGTAACTTTCGATATGTCAGAATACAGCGATGAAGTTTCTATTTACTTGCGTTTCGAGATAGCTTCTGATGCAATGGGCAGAGCATCTGGCTGGTATATCGATAATATGCAGATTTTCGATAATTGGGAAGCTGTTCACGATGAGCCATTGGGGACTTTGCCTTATTCGCTCGATGTAACGGCATCTCCGAATCCTTTCAATGGCGCTTGCAGAATCAGCTATTCTGTGCCTTATGATACAAGATTGCTCGGTGATATGCAGATATATTCTGCCGATGGCCGTTTGATAGATAGAATACCTGTAATCGACAAACCTGGAACATATTCCGCAAAATGGCAACCCAGAAATGCATCCGGCGGCATATATCTAATAGTATTGCCTACCGATAAAGGGATTATACAGGAAAAAATTGTTTATATTAAATAATTCTAATTGGTTGGAAAAATGAAAAATCTTGTGATACTGACTTTGATTGTAATATCCTGTTTACCTGTTTTTGCCGGAAGAGGGGGGCCAGATGGTTTTGGCTATATCTGGATAGATAATAGAGAACCAGATGGGCCAGAATATAATTGGATCGACATAAAAGAAACCGGTGAAAGGCTCGACATAAGCGATTTGGGTGGCGAAGAGCATACTGTTCCACTATCATCAAGCTTCAAATACTACTCGGTTTCCTATAATAGAATAACAATAAGCACCGAAGGCGCAATGACGATGGGCTATGCATCATATATAACGCCTTATCCTTATGGAATGCCTGCAACTTCCACGCCGAATGCGGTTTTAGCGCCATTCTGGGTCAATTTGGATCCATCTTCCGGGCCGGAAGGCAGTGGCATTTACTTCCAGGATTTCGGCGATAAGGTAGTAGTTCAATGGGAAAAGGTGCCCGAATCATACTATACGGATAATGAGCAGACTTTTCAGGTAGTATTAGATTATTGTGCGAGGTCATTCAAATTCAATTATAAAGATGTCAGCAATCTCAATTCACGAACAGCCTATATCGGCATCGAGGATGAAAGAGGCATCGATGGCCTTCTGGCCGGGACATTTAGCAGTAGCGGTTCATTTTTGCAAAATGGGCTTTGCATAGAATTCAAAAACGAGAATTTAATTGCGCCGAATTTTGGGCATGATATGGTCAGTGATGACTATTTTTCATCCGATGGCAGAGGCTGGGCGAGAGGTTATCCTACTTCCGGCCCATCTAGTGCACATTCTGAGACTCATCTTTGGGCGACCAATCTCTCCGGCGACTATGAAAATGGAATAAACTGGGTTCTTGAAGGGCCTGAGATAAGCCTGTGTAGCGCATTGCATCCGGTTATTGATTTTTGGCATTGGTATGATATAGAAGAGGGCATAGATGGCGGCTATGTAGAGATTTCCAGCGATGATGGTGTTAGCTGGAACCTGGTCGAGCCTGAAGGCGGATATCCTATGGAAATGAGTTCATCGAGCCCGCTATATGGCTTTTCGGCGGTTTCTGGCATATCCGATGGTTGGGAATATATATCTTTCGACCTTTCTGAATATGCAGGCACTTTATGCAAGCTTCGATGGCGCTTTATTTCCGATATAGAGAATACCAGCGATGGCTGGTATATCGATGATTTCGGACTTCATCAGAAATATGGCTATATTCGCGGGCTTTGCAATCTTTCTTATACAAGTGCTAATAGCGGTGTGGAGGTATTTCTGAAGGAATCCGGCCGCATAGCCATGACAGACCGAGATGGCAATTTCCATTTCGATTCTGTTACCATTCGAGACGATTATACATTAGTATTTAGCAAACCAAGCTATATCGAAGACAGCTTGACAGGAATCACGGTTACAAGATTCGATACGGCTGAAGTCGAGATAATGTTAGGGCCTTCATTGTATCAAGAGGATTTCGAGGCTGGCAATGGCGGCTTTGTATCATCGAATGAAAATGGATGGCAATGGGGCGAACCATCGCCTTTCGAGATTCCATATTCATCGCATACACCAACGAAATGCTGGGGAACGGTCCTGGATGGAGAATACGAGAATGAGATTTTTTGGCATCTTGACCTTTCGATTACATTGAATATACTTTCGAGGCCATCGCTTCGTTTCTGGCATTGTTATGATATTCCCGGGCAATACGAATCTTTTCTTTTCGATGGCGCTAATGTCAAGATATCCATTGATGGCGGCGAGACCTTCGAAGTGCTATATCCCGACTCGAATTATGGCTACTACTATGACGGCATGATTGGTACCCATAATGATTATATGGGCGGCGAAATGGGATTCGGCGGCGATTTGCCCGAGATGCGAGATTGGCACAATGTAACTTTCGACATGACTGAATATGCCGAGCAAACCGTTATTATCCGCTTCGACATATCATCAGACGGCGTACAAACCGGAATGGGCTGGTATATCGATGATGTAATAATTTCGGATAATTGGCTCGGTGTCGAAGAAAATATCGAGGAGTTTTTGCCCAGGAGCCTTGGCCTGTCATCGTATCCTAATCCATTTAATGCTGAAACCAGGATAGAATATTCTATCCCGCCGGGAGAGAACGGCTTGTTTTATCTTGAGATATACAATATAAAGGGCAAAAGAGTCTATCATGAGCAGTTGAATATCCATGCCGGCGATGGTTCATTAAACTGGAATGCCAGCGATATGTCTCATGGTATTTATCTTGCAAGAATCACAAATGGATATATTTCAGAATCGATTAAAATGGTTTTGATAAAATAATTTTTCCTTGATTATATTTAAAAACTTACTATACTTTAATATAATTAGTTCATTAGCTGTGGGGGCATTAGCTTAAAACAAGGTGTTTTAATGCATTGTTTACATTCTAAAAAGCGCAAGCTATTATCTGCAACTTTTGAGCAAGGTGATGCCATTAATCTATATATGGCTTTATTTTTTTGCTTTTTTTTATTTTTAACTTTAAGTTATTGCTTGAAATGTTTATATTAATCAATATAATAGAATTAACCAAAGGGCAATTACAAAAGAAATGCCCTTTCAAATTTGAAATTTTGTCGAATATTACAAACCAAAAAAGGGGGAAATATGCCTCGAAAAAGTATTATATTTGCTATTGTTCTGTTTTTGATAGGAATAGCTTTTGCTATACCCTGGGATACAGAACTAAACTTTACATCATCGCGTGGTGATGCTTCTTTATCGATTGGTGTTGCCGAGGATGCAACCGATGGTTATGATTATGGAATCGATACCGCTATACCTTTTGCGCCTCCTTCCGGGCCTTATGCATTTTCATATATCGATGATCCTGACTATCCAGAAATTACCATGTTAAGCAATGACCTAAGAGCAGATGACCTGGACCCCAAAACCTGGATAATAGATTTTCAAAGAGGCAGAAGCGATCTCGAATTCTACTGGTCAGAAGAGGATATCCTTATGCTTTCCAGCATAGGAGATATTTATGTCGGCTTTGCATATATAGATTCTCTGGTTCATGATTGGACGAAAATCGATAGTATTTCACCTACATCTATGTCTTATCCCATTGGAAAACGACTGCATTTCAAATTTGTACCTCTTGATATTGGCCCATCAGCTCCTTATGTAGCTTCGCTTACGCCATATGATCGAGAAATAAATGTAGCATTAGATGCACCTATCGAAATTGAAATTCGCGATTCCGATAATGATTTGGTAGAATCGAGCATCTCCCTGACTGTCGATGGCAGAGATATAACAGATTTTGCTTCAATATCTTCGATAACAGGGGGTTATTCGATTGAATACACACCTGCCGAAGATTGGGAAGAAGACACAAGATTTAACTGCAATATCTATGCCGAGGATGAAGAATCACATTCTCTCGATTACAATTTTTGCTTTACCACAACCACCGGTTCAATATCGCCGGAATGGATAATGCTTATCCAGCCCTGGACGACTACTGGAAGCGATACCAGTACAAGCGATTTGTATCTCGGTGTCGATCCTTCTGCAACAGATAATATCGATCCGGATTTTGATGATGTATTTCCGCTTTCGCCTCCGGGTATTTTTTATGCATTCTTTGACTTCTTCGATCCAGATTTACCCGATGTTAGTATGCTTTCGACAGATATACGCCGCTCTGGAAGGACAAATTACTGGACGGTATTTTTGGATAATACATCGAGTTCATCCGGTATTAAATGGAATTCAGATGCAATACCAGATGGCTTTGTTGCAGAAATTGGCCAGGGAGTCTCTCCAGATGATGTAGAGACATGGCATGATATGCATAGCGTTGAAAATCTCTCTTTATTAAGTGGTGTTGCCACGATCAAGATAACTGATTCCGAGCCGGAGCCGGATTCTATAGCTCCTTCATTATTATCTGTAATACCATCGATCGGCGAAACCGAAGTCGATATAGAAGCCGGCCTTTTCATCAATCTATCTGATGATGTAACCGGCATAGACGAAAGCAGCATTACTCTTACTGTAAACGGCATAGATATTACCGATGATGCGGATATCGAAGTCGATGGCTTTATGGCAGCTATAAGCTATAGGCCTGAAGAAGGTTTTGAACCCGAAACAGAGATCGAATGGGAACTTCATTGCTGCGACCTTGCAGCAAGCCCGAATTGCGCAGATTATTCCGGTAATTTTACTACTGATATTGTAATCGTAACGATGTGGAATGATACAATCACGATCGAAACATCGCCGGTTGACGATACCGACTATTCGATGGAGCTTATCTTTGGCGCTGATTCCAATGCGACCGAAGGTTTCGACCCATTGTACGATGTTCAAGCGCCACCACCGCCACCAGGCTTCCAAACCTATGGATATTTCACTATCGAAGATGATATGCTTGGGCAATTATTTGCAGATATTAGAAATGCCGCAACTGCGACAGTCCTCTGGGAAGCAGTTATGACAAATATCGATACAAGCCGGGCAAGCTATACGATAAATTGGAATGATATCGGTTTACCGGCTGATGGCGATTTCAAAATTGGATATGGCGAATTAGGCGCCACGCCAGATACATGGCTGGATATGCACACAGAAACAGAGATGTCGATGTATCAAGACGGCAGCATTTTCATTTCTTATAATAGAAACCCAATACATATTATAAGCGGTGAAGTGCTTTTATCCGATGAGCCAGCCAGTTTGGAAGGTAGCACTGTAAGAATAATGGAAATGCCTATCTATTCGGCCGAGACCGATGAAGAAGGCGCATATGAATTGCCAGAAGTCCCTGAAGGAGAGTGGACATTTATCGTCTCTCATGAGGGATATGTTTCAGATACTGTCGTCCATACTGTTGGCTCCGATACAACATTCAATTTCGAGCTGGAGCCTTCTGTCGAAACCTATGACATATATGGAACAATTCATCTCGACCCCGAAGACGAACTTGCCGGGACAGAGTTGAGTCTCGATGGCGAAATCTTCACCGAAACCGACTCGATGGGAAACTATATCTTCACAGGCCTGGAAATGGGTGAATATGAATTATTGATAGAGCGCGATGGCTATGGCCCTGTACATACAACGATCAGTATTGTAGATGAAAATGTCGAATACAATGATACTCTTTATGAAACAGGCGCTACTATTGTAATTTCGGTATCCCTCGAAGATCCTTTGGACGATCCAGAGGGTACGACAATCTATATGCTCGGTTATGAATTGATTACCGATACTTTGGGTTATGTTATCATCGATGATGTTGTAGCTGGCGAATATTTCATCCAGATCGAGCGTGAATACTATGAAACAATTGGTGATACAGTTGTATTCGGCGAAGAAGATGATACTCTCTATTATGATATGGCAAAATTCAAAGCCACCGTATCCGGAACAGTTACATCTTCGATAGGCACCGATATGTCTGGAATCGATGTCAATGTCGGCGACGATGTAGGCACAACCGATGGCGATGGATTCTATATGGTGGAAGATGTCATGTATGGCGAAAGAATAGTCAGCGCATCAAAAGCTGGATATGAAACCTATAATCACAACTTAGCAGTCGATTCAGAAGAGGTTACTCATGACTTCGAAATGACATATAGCGGCTCGACAACAAATCCTCCTACCAATTTCCGAATTGTAAATGGGCTTCATGGCCGAATCGGATTCGCATGGAGTGCGCCAGAAGGGGAAGCAACACCAACAAATTACAGACTCTATCAAGCAAGAATCATCGGCGATGATGAAATGCTCGTAGAATTGCCTTCATGGGTAAATCATTATATTATGCGTGAAGCAATGCCTGGCTCATATTATGTCAAGGCAGTGTATGGCTCTGAAGAATCTGAAGGAACCGGCTCGTTATTCGGCTATGCCGGCGATGATGATGACCAGCCAGGCATCCTATTTGTCGATTACGATGATGGCGCCGAACTCGCCGAAGACGGCACCGAAGACGAAGCTGAGTGGATACAAAGTAATATAAGCTCCAGATATTATATCATATCGGATAGAACCGAGCAAAATGAGTCTCTCGAAGAATACGACTTGCTCCAATACAGAGTAATATGGATAGTTACAGGCATCGATGATGAAACCGATGAACTGCTTAGCGAAAGCGATGCCAGCAAACTTCGTAGCTATATGGGTGGCGGCGGCAGTATCTACTGGGAAGGCGCCGATGTTGGTTATGACTACGGAAGAGGAACTGGTATTAGAAGAGAATTATTCAATCTCTTTGGAGTTGCCTATGGCGAAGATGGCAGGTCGAGGTCTGCTGGTAATGTTCAAAATCTGACTGGAATTGCCGATTTCTTCGAAGAAGGACAGGTTAACCTTGGTTATGGTTATCAGACGCCACCGGATACAAGAGTAGATGAATTTACTGTTTCTACAGGCACGCCGATTATGCGTTCACAGGATGACCCATCCCCGATTTCGACAAATATCAGAATGGTTGCAAATTATTCCGAAGAACTCGAGTATCGCTCGGTGATCTCCAGTGTCTATCTTGGCGGAATGCACGATACAAACTGGCGAATGCATCACAGATGGATGGTATTTGCATGGATATGGAATTTCTTAAGCTATGAAGACACGCAGATTTCCAGTATCCAAACCAATCCTGATACCAAACCGAATAATATCGAGCTGGTTAAGGCATATCCGAATCCATTCAATGCTTCTACAATGATAGAATTCGAGCTGGAAAAACCCGGCTATGCAAAATTGGAACTATTTAGCACCGATGGCCGCAGGATAATGGATATATTCGAAGGCGAATGCAAAGCGATACAAAATTCCATAAGACTCGATGGCGAAGGCCTGGAAAGCGGAGTCTATCTCGTGAAACTGACTCATGAGAATGGAAGCTATGCAAAAAGAATATCACTAATTAAATAAACAATTCCTGGAAAATAAAACTTTAAGAGCCATCTTTTTGATGGCTCTTTTTTTTGTTAAACTGAATAACAAACTTGACGATATTTAATATTAGCTGTATAATATTGACGACAATCTACTAAAATCACAATCATGAAGGGATTTTTTATGAAAGCAACAGACTTTGACTTCTCAAAGGATTTAAAATTTCATTTCGAGGATGGAATGACCTCCTTCAAGGATAATCGTCTCGTAATCTTTTCTTCCGACTCTTTCGGGCTTTTACGCCAGATGCTTATCGAAAGATTCGGAATGGAGAAGGCAAGAGAGATATTTCTACGTTTCGGCTATCAAAATGGTTATTCAGATTTCATGCAGATGAAAATCAATTACGATTTCGATAGTGAGCAAGACCTTCTCGCATCCGGCCCGGTTATCCATACGTGGGAAGGAATTGTTAAAGCCGAGCCAAAAGAAATCCGCATCGACCGTGAGACTGGCGAATTCTATTTCTCAGGTGTTTGGAAGAATTCCTATGAAGCACAGCAGCATCTATCATTCAATGATGTCGGCGACGATCCGATTTGCTGGAGCCTTGAAGGTTACGCTTCTGGATGGTGTACAGGATTTTTCGGCAAACCACTTATCGCTATCGAACCTGTATGCGAAGGCAAAGGCGATGACCATTGCGAATGGCTTATAAAGCCGGCCGATGAATTTGGCGATGAAGCCAAACCGCATAAAGAAGCCTTTAAAGATTTCTTCGAAAGGATTTAATCATGGCTGAGAAACTAATAATGTATTATAAGTATATCAATGATAAAGTCGGCTTCACCGGCAAGATGAAATTGGCGACCCTGACCAAAGTTCCTTCGACCAAAGCCAGCTTAGAACCCGATACAGAAGAGAATATCCAGAAATTCAAGGAAGCTGTCGAGGAGATCACCGGGAAGGAAGCGCCTAGTTTCTAGGTTACAAAAAGTCGATATTTTTTTTCATTAAATACTCGAAATTTCTCTTGAAAAGTATTTCTTAATTGAATCAAAAAAGTAGTCAATTGATAGAATCCTATAGTCAATCACTGTAGATAGTTTCTTGTCAATTCTATCGATTTCGTTTAAAGAATGTAATATTTGCGACGGTGATTTTTCAAAATCTATAATAAGAAGACAAATGGCATCATATTTCCAGTTTTCACTATTTTCTGAGATTCTGCCTGAGATAGAACTGAAACTGGTAAGATATTTGCCAATATCATAGTTCTCACCATAAATTATCTTATTTCCTGATGATCTATAAGCGATAACTGGCAGCATATAAACATAACCCAGGCAGAGCATCGGAAATCTATTATGAAGATTCAATGCTTCTGCATAAATTCTTTCAAACATTGTATCAAAATTTTTAGCTATCGAACTCATTTGGCTTCTGATATTAATAGATAAAAGATGACCAACAGTATTAAACTCTGGCTCATTTACTAAAATGTCTTGATTCTTCTTCTTAGGAAATCCATGTAAATCATAATTCTTATGAACCCAATTTTCTGGAAAACCTAATTTAATGATTTCACTTAAAATAAAACTTTCAAGATTTTCAATAAGCTTTCCTGATCTTATATGACTGGCTTTTGAATTACTCCTTATACTATCTTCATAGCCTGTTTTGATTTCAGCTAAAATTTTTTAATCTCTGAGTTCTATTCAAAATAATATACTGCTCCCATTTAAGCTAATCTATATTAAGTTTAGATTACAGAAGAAGGGAGTAACATAAAAAAGAAACGATGGTCAAGTGACGAGAAATTAGAGATTGTACTCGACTTGGCTG
>JBKHBT010000043.1:0-25874 GCA_046542255.1 Candidatus Zixiibacteriota bacterium
ACCTTTCTTTTTGGCATGTGCTGTAGTAAGTCCTGCTGCAGCAAAGCACTCATCGCCAAGAACAGTTGAATATACACCTATGACACCGTGATTTATTCTCCTATTTGCGAAAAGATTCGCACCAGCTATTCTGGCTTCTGTGGTAGCAATCGAAGCTAATTTCATATTACAGGTCTTGCCGTCAAAGAAAGAAAATTTTTCAGCACAGTCTCCGCAGGCAAAGATATCTTCATCTTCTGTTTTCATATAGTGATTAACAAGCACGCCTTTACCCGGCCCAATTTCTAGGTCGGCTTTTTCCGCCAATTCAGTATTTGCAACAGCGCCGATACCCAGAATAACAAAATCTGTTTTTATCTCGCGGCCGCTTTTTAATTTGACTTTTTCGACTTTGCCATTTCCTACAATTTCAGAAACCGTCTCGTCTAATTCGAGATTGATATTTTGCTTGCGAAGCACCTCTTCTGCCTTTTCGGAGAATTCTGTATCATATGTAAGCTGAAGGCAGTGAGACAACATCTCTACAATATTTATCTCAATATCCGGGCAACGCCTGCGGCATTCTTCGGCAATCTCAACTCCGATAAATCCGCAGCCAATAATAGTTACACTCTTTGCCTTGTCGACTGCTTTTATTACTTCCTTCAGATATGGTACATCTTTGTGAATCGCGAAAACGCCGTCTATATCAGAACCAGGAATCGGTGGAATCATGGGATTCGAGCCAGTTCCGATTACCAATTTTTTATATTTGAACTCTTCACCAGACTCAATTTTGATTGTATTATTTTTGCGATCAATATTGACTGCCTTGCCTATAACATCATCAATTTTATTCTTTTGAAGAACTTTGTCTGCGGGTATTAGATTCTTGTCGGGAGTTCCGACCTGTCCGAAGGCATATGGTATTCCACAGGGAATAGGTATAAGCTCTTCCTTGCGAATCACCATGATCGATTTTTGCGGATAATGTCTTCTTGCTGTGATAGCGGCTGTAAGGCCTGCCGCACTTGCGCCTACGACAATAACGTCATAACTTTTCATCTTGCACTCCTTTGATGGCTCCTTCAAAGATTGGGGACCTTTTTGAATATTAGGCTATATTAGGAATACCTAACTTATTTGATAAAAAAACCGAGTCTTATACCTGTAAATTTTTCAATTACAAAGACAAAATTTAGTTTTGCCTATCTTTTAACAATATATTCGTCAAAACCTATTTTTACAAGTTTTTTTGGGTTTTTATTGTATTTTTCAATAATACATTGATTTTATCGTTATTTATATAAAAAATTCTATAATCATTAATTCTTATAAGACTTCTGTCATACTTGTCGGATCAAGATAAACCTGTTGCTTAAGTTTGACTACAAAAACGTATCCGCATATGAAAATCGACCCAAAATACAAATTATTAGAAAAAGGAGAACCTCCGAAGAAGCTCTCTCATTTTCTAATCAAGCTAATTTAATAATTGATCGCTAGTGAACCTGCTCTATTGGCTCAAGTTTATATTGGGTATTTCGTAATTAAGCTTAATATTAAAACTTCTTCCCGGAGCTAAAGCATAGCCTTTGTAAGTATCTAGAAAATCTCTATACTCAACATCCATTAGATTGCTAACTTCGAAATCAAGATTGATAGGCATCTCAAATAAAGAAAAAGCAAAGCCTATGCCAAGATTCATTGTATTATAGGCTTCTGTAGAAGCGGTACCAAATGGAATATCCGGGCCTATGCCATCATCAAACTGGCCGAAAGGTTCATAAATTCCTGCAGCATCTTTATCTGCTGTGTAATTGATTCCAAGTTTAATATATGGTGATCTAATCATAGCGATTCGACTTGTATAGAATTCAATATTGCCACTAAACCTATCAGATGGCATCATAGGAAGCTCTTGGCCATCTTGATAACCACCAGAGAATTCACTTCTTAGCATAGAATAGCTTCCGCCGAGTTTTATGAAGTTAAATATACTATATTCAACCATGACTTCGATACCATTTAAAATAGCATCTGCCTGATCTTGTGCAAAAACAAAGGTTTCGCCTTCGGGAGCAAGCTCATGTTCCGGTGCATTATAAAGATAGATATAATCATCAATTTGATTTCTGTAATACGTAGCCGTAGCATTAACTTTATCACCGAAATAACGCAAAGAACCACTCAAATCCAACGATGTCTCACTCACTAGATCTGGATTTCCTATTTGAAATGCGAAGACACCACCATGATAGCCATAAACATATAAATTATAGAAACTTGGTGCCCTAAAACCTCTACCAATATTGGCATTTATTGACAGATCATCATGAAGCCTATATGATGCTCCTAGGGCGCCCGCTATTGAAGTAAATTGACTTTCACGATCATTAATCAATAATGGATTACTCTCAGAACCTTCAAAAAGCTGATCTCTGTAATCAAGACGTAATCCAAAATCAACTATGAGTCTATTGATTTTCCATGTATCAAAGGCAAAAGCTGCAAAATTCAAATAATGTCCATCAGGCTGCAAAGAAACACTGCCATTATTTTCATGATTATAATATTTGACTTCAGCACCCCATGTACCCGTCAAATTTGAGATATCATCATGCTCTAATTTGAAATTAGCACTATAAACATCGGTTACTAAATCTACATTTGCAGAATCAGGTAAAAGCTCACGAGACTGGCCTCCCTTTGTTGCTTGCCTGTGATTTTTTTGAAATGATAGATTTGATTTCAAAAAGAACATACCCAATGGTGAATTGCCTCGAATCATGGCTGTTTGATTGGTAAGTCCAAGCCCTATTGGTTTTCCATTTGGCAAAAGGAAATTATTGCTGTTTTGATAATGATCATAATCTGCAGACAGCAATCCAAGGCCAGTTAAAGCTCCAATACCGATACTTCCATTTAGCTGATCAAAATCGGTATTATTGATTTCGCCTGTAAATTTGGGGTCACCATTTTGTCCGCTTTCTTCGAATGTTTCTGCATCAGGGCTGTGGAAATTACCTGCATCTCGATAATTGAATGAACCATTAATTCCGATTTTACCGTGCGAAGCATGGAGCTTAATACCTGTTCCGATTTCATTATTATTGCTTCTAAAATTACTTGAAATCGAACCACCGAGTGCTGTTGCTTCTCCATCACCGAAATGGAAGTGATTGGGAATCAGATTCACCGCTCCTCCAATTGCATCCGAACCATAGATCAAGCTTGCTGCACCTTTTATCACTTCAATTCTTTCATAATTAAAGGGATCAATATTGGGTGCATGTCTTTCTCCATATTGCTGGTATTCTTGAGCTATACCATCAGCCAATATCCTAATTCTTTCGCCAGTCTGGCCACGAATAACCGGTTTACCTGCCACTGAACCAGCGGAAACATTGTAAATCCCAGGCAAAGACTCAATTGTACCACCCAAAGAAGCCGCCTGGATACGAGACTTTTCTAATCCCTCGATTTGATTTATATCCTGTGGGCTTTCTAAAGCAGATCTTGCTGCAGGTGTTCCAGTTATAACAATTGTTTTAGACTGAAGAGGTGATTCTTTAAGAACAAAATCCAAAGTTTGATCGCCAATTATTGTTATCTCTTGATTAACAGTTTTGTAACCGATATAGCTTGCTGATACCTTAAATTTCCCTTTAGGTATATTTCTTATAATATATTTTCCATTTTTGTCGGTTGCTGCGCCTCTTTGCGCTTTATGGATAATAATATTTGCACCATACAAATATTCACCATCTTCATTCTTTACTATTCCATTTAAACTTCCTAAATCCTGCCCCAAAAGAAATAAATTCGAACATAAAAGCAGTATCAGGATTAATGATTTTTGTCTAAGCATAATCCTCCAATTAGAATTTTTATTCTTCCAAAGTTTAAAATAATTTCAGTAGATACAGCTATTCTAATAGATAAAATTTGGAGGAGAACGGCTATGACAAAGAAAAATATCTATAGATTCTTTACATATTTTCTTGGGCTTCAAAGCCAGTATTTCAGATACAAAAGATGGCTCATAAACAAAAAATACAATATCGATACTGGCAAGGACTAATCTAAATCTATGGACAGGGCATTCATCATGCTCATGGCCATCCAATTCATGATTATGAAGAAAATCATGGCCTGATGCCAGCGCAAAAATCAAAAATGCAAAAACAATGAGATTGCTCTTAACAAAGTTACTACTTAAAAACTTTTGCCTCATCAATGATAACATATTTGATAATTAAGCATTTTATTTTTAAGATGCAAGTTTTTTTAGGGATGCCTAATCAAAAAAAGGGGAAAGCCGAAGCTTTCCCCATTTATCGTGGCTTTTTAAAAACCAGATTGAAGCCTGATTATCAAAGAAGATGCTTCTTCTGATGATGACTTATGTTGCGAAATCGGCATTTCATAATCTATTCTGAACTTTGTATGTGTATCAGCCATAGTCAATGCTATTCCCATTGTTAGGTAATCATAGGTGCTTTCCTGTTGATCCAGGTTAGATGCCTTGTCCCATAGCTGATAGCGCAGATATGGTTCGAATGAATGTAAAATTTCATTACCTAACAAAACCGGATAAGCTCCTTGAGCATAAAAGGCATCCATTTGAAGATCCTTTGACTCGGTATCTTCAAAATGACTATAGAAACCCTTCCCAGCGAAATATTCCGCTCTCAACTTTACATTGAATTTATTGACATCAATTCCGATTCCATAGCGATAACCAGGGTCAGAATCACCAGAGTAATTGAAATCTTCTTTCCAATTTGTATAAAAACCTCCGACTGCAAAAGCACGACATGGAGAATGAAGCGATAATCCAAGGTTTATATCGTGTTCATCATCTATGATGCCTTTTGGCCCATTTAATATCCCTAACTGAGCATCTATACCGAATTTTCCCTTTTCCATTTTAGTATAATTTACTATGAATCCAGTAGGATGGCATGGTGAAAAGGTCTTTCCAAATTTAGGTTTTTCGGCAGTCAATACATTAGTACACTCTTCTTCTAATTCAAAACCCCTTTTGATATGTCCTTTCATCAGTCCTAAGTTAATGTATTTCATGGGCTTATAAAGCACTATGGCTTCCATCAAGAGAATTTGGCTACCGCCGCCCATACAAGTAGCCGAACCTGCTTCAAAGCTATATTCTACCCTGTCGCCTAAAGAACCTTCAATATGAAAAGCCGCATGACGAACCACTATTTTATCGCTTGGAGCAACATAACCAATAACTGTATCATCTTCTCCATAATAAGACTCATATTGCACGGCAATATCTGCATGTACTTCAGGGAGTGTGAAATCGAAATCATTCGATAACAAAACTGGTAGAAAAATTAAAAATACAAATATCCTTTTCATTACAACTCCTTTATTTAACATACATGACTTTCTTATCATACTTTTTGCCATTGTCTGTTATTCGCAAAAGATAAATTCCAGCTGATTGCGTATTTGCTGCATTCCATTTGTTTGTGTCTCTGGCTTCATCAACTTTATTCCCATTTACATCAAATACTTCTAATAAATCGACAAACTTATTAAAATTACATGAAGAGTTAAATGGATTCGGATACGCTTGTATAGCAATTATCTCCGGATTTGAATTCTCTTTTTCATAAACCCCATCTGAGATTGTTATTTCTAATTTTGGCATCTGAGCTTCTGCGGCTTCCTTTGAATAGAATTTACTCCATTTACTTCCCGGCCTTGATTTAATAACAAAGCCAAAATTCTCGATCTCACCACAAATCCAATCATTAACTATCGAAGTGAAATCAATTTCATGCCAGCCATTAGCAGCAAAACCATATTCCGCAAATGGCGTAGATAAGAAATCGATATGGACATCACCGGGCCATGAGTCTTCAGTCCAATCTTCATTGATAGCAAAAAACTCAGTCTGAGTGATCCCACCTGATGGACAACCAAAAAAGCGATTTAAATTAAGGATTGCATTAGAAATATTCATCCCAGTATATTCCTCAAGGTCAAATCTCATCATTATTCTTTGATATTGACCTGATGGATCAAAATTAGCTGTCCATAACTCCGAAGGTGGATGTGCGCCTGGATGCTCTACATCAGTGTACATATCATCCGAAGGCGTAATAAAAACTGTTTCTGCAAAAAGAGCAAAAACAATTACTGCTAACAAACTAACTCTCTTTAACATCTGTCTCCTTTCTTTGTTTTCAATTATCAAATCTCAAAATATTAGGCATAACTAACATTGTCAAGTTAATTTTAGGCACTCCTAACAATTTAATACAAATAACATCATAACTTGTTTTACATGATTTTATCATTGACACTATATCATTGCTTGCCTATCTTAGGTTAGCCTAACTTTTGTGCTATTTGAAAATAATTAAAAAAAGGAGTTAAAATGGAAATTCTTGTCCATCACATCTATGAACTGCAGAAGGGATTAAGAAATCTTGTTCTGCATACCATGCCAGCATCTCTACTTTTACTTGCAAAAGAAAAACTGGAAGTACACGGAATGCCCTACATAATAAAAAATGTCTCGCCTGATAAGATAAATATAATATTTGGTGCAAGAGAATGTGTTGAAGTTGTTGCAAGTTTCGGTAATAAAGACCTAACAGAATTGACACCAGAAGAGGATTTTATACTGGGCATTATGTTAGGATATTGTAGAATTCAGCAATGCAGGAGATTCATAAAACGCAAGAATTCCAAAACAAATGTGCATATTCACTATCCCAAAAGCAATGAGCTAAGGCTTCAACCTCATCCAATTGCAGATAGTTCTGTTATTTACTAAGGAAAAATCAGAATCAAATAGGATTTAAATTTTCCTTCTATATTCAGACAATGCTCTATTGCGAATTGTCCAATTTTCAGGCTAAAAAACATTAATAATGCTTTTTGTTATATTATATGGATTTAGATGAGAGAATGTGCAGTTCGTATTGTCCGATATATTTTCAATTTTCTTAGTTATTTTTCGATGAAGTATGAAACACATCAAGAATTGCAATTGAGATATTATTCGCCCAGAAATGACCCTTCAAAGTATATTGTATTTTATTATCGAGGATATTTAAAAGACAGTTCTTGTTAAACTTATCGATTAGTTGCCAGACCTTTTCAAAATTTTCGCCGATTAATTTTTTTAAGTTATTAATTGCAATATACTCATGTTGTAATAGGCCGAAGATTTTTTTCATTCGCATTTTCAGTTCATCCATTTCAGAATAAAAAGTCATCACTCGATTCAGATTAAATATTTCGATATTCTCAAATCTACCACCTGCTCCTATTCCAATAGGAATTAAATTTTCTCCCTGGTGAATTTTTTGTATATACCTGTATTTATCTCCTCCATTTGTAAGCTTCGTGACTTCGAGTATTTTATATTTATTCTTAAGTGACTCAAGCAAAAAGGCTTTGAAAAGAGAAAAATCCCTTTTAATATCGTTTGCAAACCCCATATTGGCAGGTTCGAATTCCTTAGTAATTACTGAACCTTTCTGTATCATAAGCGAATAAAAGCTTATGCTGTCAAAGCCGATTCGGCTTGAAATCTGTGCATCTTTAATTACATCTTCAATAGTCTGATTGGGATAATTATATATTATATCAGCACATACAAGGCCATCGAATTTTTTCTTGATTTTTTCGGCTCTCTTTTTTGCCCAACTTCCATCGTAGCTTCGATTTAGGAATCTTCTACCATTGTCTGAAAATGTTTGAATGCCAAGGCTGAGCCTATTTACTCCATACTCTTGCATCATTTCTAACTTATCTTCATGTAGATTATGCAAAGTACTTTCAAAAGTAAACTCAATATCATTATCGAACCAAAACACATCATGTAACTTCCTAAGTATTCGCTCTAATTGATAATTATTTAGAATAGTAGGAGTACCTCCACCCAAATATATAACATCAATTTGTGCTTTATTGGCTAGGCCAGTCCCATTATACTTATCAATACTTTTTAAAAGATATTCTGTATAGCTATCCAGATTGCCTTTTCTTATTTTACGATTCATATTACAAAAAGAGCAAATTTTATCACAATAAGGTATATGTACATAAATGCCGGCTCTGCCGAAACTATCATACTTTCTTACCTGATTCCAGTAAGATCCTGGTAGGAGTAAAGTTCGTGAGAATTTCGAATCAATGAAATCTTTTACATCATGATGTGATTTAAATCTCTTTTCAAACATCCTTCTCCTTTAAGGTTTTGATTAGAATAATATGAGCACTCACAAGAACAAAAACGATAACAAGAACGATTTTTGCAACATTGCTATCTACCATATAAAAACTAGATCCAATTACCAGCGTCAGAAATGAAAGTATGAGGACCTTATTCTTTATAGATATCCCTCGTCTATTAACATAATCATCAATGTATCTTCCGAAAATCCTATTGTTAAGTATAAAACGATGAAATTTTCGCGAACTCCTTTCGAATAATATGGCAGAAAGAACAATAAATGGCGTTGTCGGCAATAGTGGAATAAATATTCCTATAGTACCGATTATTAAGGATACAAATCCCAGAATAATAAGAATTCTTCTCTTCAAGGTCTTCCTCTAACTTTTTAGGCATTCCTAACTTTGAATTATAAATTAGTGTACAAAAACATTATGTCAAGAAATTACTTAGGCTTTCCTAATATTTATTATGTACAAATCGAGTAGGAGAAAGTTGAGCCAATACGCTTCAACTTTCTTCCTCTCACAGAACCGTGCCTGCGGTTCTCGTACACGGCTCCTGTTTATTGTTATCACTTTTCTTAGTGAAAGTTACTTCTTTAACAGCACCGGTGGATGGTAAAGACCTATTTCTTTGAACCATTTATTGGGCATAGCCCAATGAGCTAATGGAGAACATGAATTACGCCAGGACGACATCTTTATACAGTCAAACTCACCTTTATAGCCAAGTTGCCTTAGCCGGCGATAAGGTTTGCCTGCTTTTTACATAGTTTCATCTGCTTGCTCGAAGCCGTCTCCGCAACCAGCTCATAAGACTTCGCAGAACATCTTTGCAGTTGGCGATTTTGAAGTATTTCACAAAGCCTCGAAGAACTGGGTTGATGTCCTTTATCACCTTAGCCAGATTCACCGGACTATTGCGACGGGTGATTCTCTTGAGTTTTTTCTTGAGTTTCACCACCTTATCGGGCTTGATTGTGGTGTGATTCCTGACCACAATGCTGTTACCAGACAATGCGCTGTTCCGCATTGTCATACTTTTCAGGCTAAAACATCAGTAAAGCCTTTTGGGTATATATATTAAGTATTATATATATGTTATATATATGGCTTCAAAAGAGCTATGCAGTTGTGATTCAGATTTACTTCCCCTTTTATGAGGCGTTGACACTTTCTTGCAAGTGTCCGGGGGGACGGCTTTGCTGGGCAAACACTAATCAAATTGCGAAGCAATTTGATTAGTGGGGCAAAGCCTGAATATTTATCGTAATGTTTTGTGTTGCTGGCTGATTATTGGTCGATGGAGCCTGGAAATAGAAATATAGCTCCTCCCCTTCTCCGGGATTAATATTGACACCGTCATTAGAAGATGTCGCGAAATTGCCGCCATCACCTGTTCCTGCATTTCGATATGATGTAATGACCAGATCATTAGTCGATGAGAAATCGCCGACTGCCGGAGCTGATATACCATTAAAAAGCCCCAAAACAACACATTCATCGACACCAGGCGATGAGGCAAAAGTCCAATCGCAGGGATTTGCAGAAATACTAATATCTATTGGCAATCCGCCAGAATTATTGACATATACCCTATCGGTTTCATCCATGATACGAATATCGCTTTCATTGACCATGCCAAGATTCCATTCGGTATAGCCTGGCGCCGTTTCATCGCCCTGCAGAAGTTCTACGCCGATGACATTATTCGACCAGCTTACTGCCCAATCATAAAGATCCGGTTCGACAGAGCCTTTTACAGCCAGCTCTGCGCGAAGCCTTATGGTATCGGCAGAACCAAGGCCGCCAATATCGAGTGTGCCAGCTGCTGCAGATGTAGCGGCAATAGCAGAATCGAAAACTACCCAGCTTCCCGATGAACGCTGCTCGCAAACTACTATTATAGAGTCGCCAGCATCCTGATGCCAGAAGACTTTGTCCCACATTACGCCGGAGTCGTTCCAGTCGAATACTATTGGGTCGGAGATGATATTACCAG
This sequence comes from Candidatus Zixiibacteriota bacterium, assembly GCA_046542255.1. Taxonomy (GTDB): domain Bacteria; phylum UBP14; class UBA6098; order JBKHBT01; family JBKHBT01; genus JBKHBT01. Next base: position 10,208 of record JBKHBT010000043.1, read on the forward strand.
ATCCAGCAAATCCAGCCTCGGCGACTTTGACATCATCGTAGTAAACATCGGCAGTATAATCATCTGTATAATGTGTCAAAGTGCCGTGTGCAATTAGCATCAAAGAAGAAGGAGCTCCACCAATGAATCCGAATGGGCCATAGGTCGTACCATCGATGTCTATTGTATAATTGCCAGCTCCACAATCAAAATCGATACGATAGTGTTTCCAAACGCCAGGTTCTATCTCCTCGAGGTTATGTCTTTCGGGGCCATCCCAAAGGGCGACATAACCTTCTCGATAATAAAACCAAATTTTATAAGCATCACCGGCTAACTCATCATACAACATCATGATATGAGCCTCATCGGTAGCATCACTTGCCATCGACCAGCATTCTGCATAACCAACATCCAGCGGTGTAAAAGTGTGATAGAAAGATGAGCGCGATCCTGAGTCGTCATCATTATATCGCATTGCTGCTGGAGAAGAATGATATGTCGAAGTCTGCCATGAATAGAATGAGCCATTTGTTGTCCATTCAGTCTCAAATTCGGCTTGATTAGAATAGCTATCAAAATCATCAAAAAGATACACAGTTTCGCCAAAAACTGTTACCTTGTCGCTGCCAATTGTTACATCGGTTGGCGTATCCTTTTGGAATTGATTGTCAGTAGTCTGGAACCAATCGGAATTTGTCATCGAAGTTTCTACGGTGAAGCTTTGCACATCAGTCCACGCGCTGAATGCTCGGCCATCGTATGCTCGGACACGCCACCAATAAGTATTTCCATCAGTTAAATCGCTCTGGAATGTGTATGATTTGAGATCGCCACTACCCTCGACAACTCCGAAAGGACCACCAGCAAAACCCGGATCGCCGGCATCGGTGCTAAAAGTACCAATCGGGCTTGAAAAGTCGCTGGCATCATCGTACTGGAAAACAAAATCTAGAGAATCGCCGTCCGGGTCATTAGGTACTGTAAATTCGATAGTCGGCCTTTGCGAAGGCTGCCTTTCATTGTCGAATAGTTTATTTGTAAGCCCTGGTGTTTCAGGTGGGTCATTAGGTTCGCCGATAAAGATATCGCCGGTAGCCACAAGCGCATATTTCTGTGGTGATGTTCTTATCGCTTCTGCTTCAACTGTTATGGTTATTGTAGCATTTGGGACGGCATCGAGCCAAACCACTTCATCACGATTAAGCTGGTCGCCACTTCCGCCAGTAGTCGATCTTGCTCCCGTAGTAGCAAATACATTGCCAAGATATGGCGTTCCATCGACTTCAACAATCAAATCGAGGTCATTGACGCCCGGAGTTCCAGCAGCAGGCGAGCCGGGATAATCGGAATATGAAAGTACGATTTTGATAGGTTCAGTTGTACTCGGACCGCTTTCTATGAAATAGGTATTAGATTCTCCCGTAGAAGAAATGCCCGTTGTCTCATCCCATAAAATGAGCTTTCTATCATCGGTACCATAAGAATCACTAAAATACATGCAATCATCGAGCACTACCCGACCAAAACCCTGTCCATTGGATGGTACATCTTGATGGCCTGAGTTATTTACATCATCGATAGTGTATTCGCCTGTCATATTCCTTGTGCCGCTTATAAGCATGGCTTTCATCAGTGCGCCAGACGGAGTAAAGGCATCTGAAGCATTCGCTGAGCCAGATGGATAGTATCCTTCTGTAAAGTATTGCCGCACAAGTGCCGTCATTCCAGCTACAGTCGGGCAAGACATCGATGTTCCGCCCATATATTCCATTCCTGTATGGCAGAATGAACCGCCATCGATATTATCCGCAGACCAGATATACCAACCTCCGGGGACAGCCAGAGTCGGACGTATCGCGCCTTCATCGGTTGGGCCATGCGAAGAAAATGAAGCCATATCTTCGGGATTATTGTCATCACTTGAGCCGGGATTTGCCCATGAAGTATTTCCAGAGCCACTACCCGATTCGGTTGCGCCGACTGATACAATGCTTTTAGCGCAATTGTATGTAGCAACTCGATAGCCATCGGTATTACCATTTCCAGCTGAGAAGAAAATAAGAAAATCATCATAATCCCACATAAATTCATCGCATTGCTGCGCATCTGTATTATATGAATTAGGGCTATCGGAGCCGTAGGAATTGGAGTGTATATTTGCTCCGCAACCTCTAGCATATCCAAAAAGAGTATTCATATCGCTAGGTACAAATATTCCAGAACTACCATCTGCACCATCGGTAAAAACAAGTCTTGCAAGAGGAGCCATGCCATCACCGGGGTCATATGTGCCAGAAGTTGGCGAGTGCGTTTCGTTGTCACCAGCAATCGAGCCACCGACATGTGTCCCGTGTCCCCCCATGTCTATATCAGTATCATCGAAATCACCATCTATTGTATTATATGCGCGGATTTTTCTATGATCGGTGTCTGCCGGCGGTGTCCAGCTATTTGATTTGGGAACAGAATTACTATTATCACAGAAATATATCGATGCTGTATCGAGTCCGCTATCGAGATAGCCGATAATCTGATTCTGGCCGTAAAGTCCTCGGCGATATATAGGCACATGCTCGAGATCAACACTCATCTGCGCATAAAGCTCAGAACCCGATGTCATACCTGCGAAATTATATGATTGTGTTATCCATCTCGACCAATCATTATGTAGTTTTTTGGGATATTCCCGCTCGATCCACTCAGTTCCTTCGAAATTGGCAGCAATTATTATACTCTGTTTTAGTTTCTCTGGTTGGATGAGTGCGCGAATGAATTCATGATGTGCGCCTCTTGAAGAATCTTGAATTTCTGCACCGGATTCGGCCAGCTCTTTGGCAAGCTCTTGATAGTCATCATCCTGAAATACAGTGATTTTCAATCTTATCTTGCCTGTCGAACTATCTGGTATTTGCTCTTTTCTGAAGAGATCCGGGAATATCTTTAATGACGGATGAAGCGGTAAAACGGCCTTAGTGAAATCCAAATCTTCGACTTTTTCGACAGCATCCTTATGAAGCCGAAAAACCCATGCACTATTAGGGACATAGTAGTAAAGCTTTGCTTTTGGTGAATAATCAGATGCGATATCGAGAATGGCTTTTTTCCGTTCTTCTGTGGTTTCACCATCGAATTGTACAATAAAGTATCCAAAATCCATTTGGAAACCTTTGAATTTTAACTCAGGATAAATGGGATTGACATCAAAATCATCGACATCAAAGATACCATATTTGAACCATAGAATATCGGGCTTTTCAAGAATATTGGATGCCATATTAGCTAAAACTTCAGATGAAAGGGCTATTTCACTATTTAAAGAAGTATTCTGAGAAAATATTGTAATGCTTATTAATATTAATAAAAATAAAATTATTTTTTTCATCATTCTCCAATCAAATATTTCATTCACCACTTTTATAATATATGAAAAACATAAGCTTAAAACACGTAAAAATATAAATTACTAAAAATCATTCATAATCAATCATATTAATCCGATAATAGAAACGATGAAAAAGGTTAGAAATAAAAGCTTTAAGAGGAATATCTTTTCGAAGTACCATCTCTTTTGGGATGATATTGTTCATACCTATCAACTATCTCAAATCTGGCGCTATTTTCTTTATCTTCTTATATTGTGGATAATTGGAACAAATATAATATACATCTCCGAATGGATTATCCTTCATGAAAATCCTGTCAAGTATTCAAAGAGTGTTTTTTCGAATTATTTCTTAAGTTATTGGAATATAATAATCTATTTGCTTTCGGGAATCGAAGACAAAGAGCCAATTTCACTGGTCGGGAAAATTTCGGCCTTTATGATACTGCTATCCAGCCTGGTTATGGTCGGAATTTTTACAGGAACATTAACTTCTATAATTATAGAAAGAGTTAGAAGCAGAAAATTTATAAAAATCAAACCTTCTGCTTCAAAATTCAAAGATCATATAGTAATTTGCGGCTACAATGAAGAACTCGATAGAATCATAAAAGAACTCTGGCATTCAGACGAAAACAAAATACCGATTATCCTGATTAATGGATCTGTTAGCCAGATAAAAAAGACCGATAAAGAAGTCTATAAATATGTATGGGGAATCGAAGGCAGCCCAATCAACCCGGATAATTTGCTCCATGCCGATATCGATAATGCCAGGAGTATTATTATTCTGGCAGATAACGTTCCCGGCAATGTAGATAAAGAACAGAGACTCAATGTCGATTCGAAGACACTTCTTACTGCCATGTCGATACGAAAAGTCAATTCGAATATCTTCATATGTGCAGAAATTCTTGATGCAAGAAACAAAGAATTATTCTATGATGTAAATGTCGATGAGGTGATTCATATTCAGGATTTCTTCAATAGGCTAATTACTCAGGCTATGAACATCAAAGGCATTGGTAAGTTTTACAGATTGCTTTCTAAGTCTGATACCGATTTCGGCAGTGTTTATAAATGTTCTATTCCAGAAAATATACTAAAGGATAGATTGACCTATGAGCAAATACGCAGAAAAATAATAAATGATACAGAAGGGATACAATTAATAGGTATAGAGATCAATAATAAACCAGCACAATTCGAATACCGAAAATCTTTTGGCTATCTGGCAATCAATCCCCCCAAAATTAAGTCAGACTCGAAGGTGGTCGAGTCATCATACATTCCCGAGCCAGAAGATAAATTATTGGTAATAGGAAATACTAAACCCAATTTGGAAAATGCAATAAGCTAATGCTATCACTTAATTCACAAACTACCGACAATACAAGGCGTATAATAATTCTAAATTTTAGGCAGAATTCCATGCAGCTCATCGATGAATTATTGCTTGAGCTTCAATATATGAAAAATGAAAAAATCGAGCTAAGTCTAATGACAATAGAATCCGAGCTTAGTGTTCCAGATTACGATGAGGCTAATTTGGAGATTAAAGTCTTCCAGTCAAATATATTAGAGAATGATATTAGAAAATGTATAAACCTCGACCAAATAGAAACCGCTGTTATTCTATGTGATAGGAGAAAATCCGATTATGCCGACTACTATACTATCCTATTGTCAAAATATCTTACAAAATGCAATCCAGGTATCCATATCATCGTAGAACTTCAGAAATCTGAGAATATAAAATATCTTGGCCAGACAAAAGTAGCCGATGTAATCTGCATTGAAGAGCTATCGGAGAAATTGCTCTCTAAATCGTCTATAATGCATGGTTTCAGCAAATTCTATATGCACCTCCTTTATAATACTTTCGATACTAACTCAATATTTTCAATAAAAATGCCACAGTCTTTAGAAGGAGAATCCTATCGTCATGCAGAAGAGCTTCTCTGCGATTACCATCAGGATATGATCCTAATTGGCTATATTACAAAAATCGAAGATGCAAATGGAAATAAAAGAGAATATATTATCATAAATCCCGAAAAAGGAAAGCCAGATTCACCCAATGGCAAAGAATATGTTCTAAAATCATCAGATAGATTAGTCATTATAGCATATGAAAATCCCAATCTTGGTGAAATGGAAAGACAAAACCGTATCCTGAATGCTGCTTAAAATATACCGTTTAATTAAATCAACAAAAAACTGGAAAATTTTCCCCTAACAGATTATATTAGTATTCAAAAAGGGGAAAAATGTCAGAAAAATTATCTTATGAATTGATCGAGAAGCTACCAAAATCCGAGCTTCATTGCCATCTCGATGGATCATTGAGGGTTTCTACTATTATCGACCTGGCAAAAGACCAGGATGTAAAATTGCCTTACGAGGACGAAGATAAATTGCGAGACTATCTCACAGTGAACGACAATAATCCCAGCCTACTGGAATACCTGAAAGGATTTGAGATAACCACTTCAGTCCTTCAGAGCTATGATTCTCTCGAAAGAACAGCATACGAACTTGCAATCGATTCTTCTAAAGAAAATATCCGTTATTTAGAGGTAAGGTTTTCACCGATTCTGCATGTCAATCGGGGCTTGAAATTGACCGAAGTTACAGATGCAGTGTTAAAAGGCCTAAAAAGAGCGGAAAACGAAGTCAATATTAAAACTGGTTTGATAATATGTGCCATGCGATCTCAGCCCCCGCGTAATTCGATTCGTCTTGCTGAGCTTGCCGTCGCATTCAAAAATCGCGGCGTTGTTGGTTTCGACCTTGCCGGCGATGAGGCAAACTATCCTGCCAAAACCCATAGCGAGGCATTCGAACTTATATTAAAAAACAATGTGAATTGCACACTTCATGCAGGCGAAGCGTATGGGCCGATTTCTATTCACCAGGCAATTCATGACTGCGGTGCACATAGAATCGGACATGGTGTGAGACTTCGAGAAGATGGCGACCTGCTAAATTATGTCAATGACCATAGAATCCCCCTCGAGCTTTGCATAACAAGCAATGTTCAAACAAAATCAGTCAAATCCCTTAAAGAACATCCAATCCTATTCTATTATGACTATGGTCTCAGAATAACCATAAATACCGACAATAGGCTTATGTCTAATACCAATACATCCAAAGAGCTTTATCTTGCAGCAAAATATTTTGACTTCGACCTTACGGATATCGGTAATATAATAATCAACGGTTTCAAAAGCGCGTTTATCAATTATGCCGATAAAAAACAAATTCTCGGAAATGCTCTTAAAGAATTAAGAGAATTGGGATATGATTCCGATTATCTAAAATATTCATCTCAGGTTTGCTAAGGAGTTGATAATGATGAAAATTTCAGAACCAAATATCAAAAAAGTACTCCACTGGTTCAAAGAAATTAGCGATATTCCACGTTGCTCGAAAGAAGAAGAAATCATTTGCGACTATATTCTGGATTGGGCTAATGAATATGGTTTCGAAGCAAAAGAAGACTCGGTAAGAAATATCGTCATCAAAGTACCGGGTAAAGGTGAAGCTAAAGATGGCCCAATTGTCGTCCTCCAAGGTCATGTCGATATGGTTTGCGAGAAAACACCCGATTCAGAACATGACTTTTCGCAGGATCCAATCAAGCTTATATATGGCGATGATGGCTGGATTACTGCCAATAAAACAAGCTTGGGAGCAGATAATGGTATAGCTATGGCGATGGCAATGGCGATAGCATTGGATGAGAATATTAGCCATCCCCCACTGGAGCTTCTTTTTACCGTAGATGAAGAAACCGGGCTTACTGGCGCAAATGCACTCAGAGACGATTTCATCGAAGGCCGATTTTTGATAAATCTGGATTCTGAAGAAGAAGGCATTTTTACTATTGGCTGTGCCGGCGGCAGGGATACACATATCTCTTTACCGCTGGAATATGCAGAACTTCCACCCTATCAAACCTTTGCCACCAAAATATCAGTTGGTGGATTAAAAGGTGGCCACAGCGGGATGAATATCAATGAAGGAAGAGCTAATGCAATTCATCTTTTGGCAAGAATCCTAAAGCAATTGGAAATTAATTATAAACTCATGTATTTTCATGGCGGAACGGCACATAATGCTATACCGCGCGATGCTTCTGCAACTATCTTAATAAATCCGGATAATCTGGAATTAATCAAAAACACTCTCCACAATCTAAATGATCTATTTATCGATGAATTCAAATCAATCGAGCCAGATATCGATATTAGTATCGAAGTAATCGAAGCAAATCAGGAAAAGGTTTTTTCCGATGCATCTACGGAAAGGATTATAGAGCTTCTTTTGGCTTTGCCTCATGGAGTATTCTCAATGTCTCAGGACCTTCATGGAGTCGTTGAAACATCCAATAACCTGGCATTAGCTGAAATTAAAGATAATATATTGCAAATACTCACATCACAAAGAAGCTCGATGCGTTCGATACTTAACTTTCTTACCAGTAAAATCGAGGCTATCGGCCGACTAAGCGGCGCCGCTGTCTCCAGTACTCAAGGATATCCATCATGGAAACCCGATTTCAAGTCTAAATTGCTGGAAAAATGCCATGAGGCCTATGAAAAACAAACAGGCAAAAAAGCAGAAACTATAGTAATCCATGCAGGATTAGAATGTGGAGTAATCGGCAACAAATATAAAGGCATGGACATGATTTCTATTGGCCCGAATATCAAATATCCACATTCTCCGAATGAAAAAATGCAGATTAAGTCTATCGGCAATGTTTACAATTTCCTTACACTGCTGCTGAGCCGGCTATGATTTATATGTAGCTATTGTAGCTAACCTTATTCATAGTAGTTAGCTTATTTAATTTTTTTGTTAGTATTAGTAGATATGTGCGATAGTCATAGATACACGTTTATGAATTATATTGTATGATACGCAACAAAACATCGATATTTAAAATAGAAAAACGCAGAGGCAGGCTTCCATCCGAGGAAAACCTGCCTCCGGGGGCGATGGGATTCATTTACAAAACGAAATCAGTTTTTTTATATTCTCTCCTTTTGATTAGGGGCGGAGATTTTCCGCCCCTAATTATTATATCTTTTATCTAAAAAGTGTCATAAAGGCGCCAGGAGCCTGGCCTGACTGTCCAAGCATCACAAGAGATATCTGTTGAAGGATATTCTCTTTTGCCAGGGACATCTGTTCCTGAGCAATATCAGCATCACGAATTCGGCTAATTGCTGCCTGAGTATTAGTTTCGGCTGAACTTAGAGCTTCACTCTTAAGATCCATTCTATTAATTACAGCACCGATTACCTCTTCTGTCTCCAGAATGTTTTCCGAAGCTTTATTGAGTTTTTCCCATGTAGCAGTTGCTTCTTCGGCATTTGCGGATTTCAAATCAGTAAGATCTAAATCAGCAGCAGAAAAACCCTTATTCTCGTCTTTGGATGAAGAAAGTGAAAATTTGATAGTATCTTCAGTCTTTTCACCAACCTGGAAAGTCCAATCCAGGTCTCCATCAAGAAGGCTATTGCCTTGCCAGTTTGTATCTTCGGCAATATCAGTGATTTCCGAAGCATACTGCTGGATTTCATACTCGATAGCCTTTCTTTCTGCTCCGCCAACTGTATCACTCGCTGCTTGCTGTGCAAGCGATTTCATATCGAGTATGATATCATCGATTTGCGACAGCGCGGTATCTGCTTCCTGCATTGCAGCCATTGCATCGCCAATATTCTCCTGTGCTGATGCCAGTGAGTTGGCTTTACTTTGCATCTTACGTGAAATAACGTAATTTGCTGGTGAGTCTGATGCTCTGTTGACTCTTTGTCCAGTTGCCAGATGTTCCTGGTGCTGCTGGATTGCTTTGTTCTTTGATTTCAGGTGATTGTATGCATTGGTAGCGCCAACATTGGTATTGACTCTTGCAAGGTCACCCATCGCTCCGATCCCCGCCATGATTCCTCCTTTTCATTGGGGTTTGATCTTCGTTCTCTCCACATACATCATTCGCCCAAATCAAGGAATCTTTAATATTGACATTTTTTGGAAGCCTTATAAATGAAGAAATCGTTGGATTTAAGTTGTGGAAAACTCCACAATGCCTTTGAAAGCAAAGATTAGAGACTTTTTGTGAATAAAGCCAGAAATCTCTAAAGTTAGAGAATAACAAATTTTCAGCTATTGACAATTTTTTGGGAATTATATTCAAGCATAAAAAAAGAGCCCCTATTTGAGGCCCTTTTGCAGAATAAACAATTATATCTAGGACGACATTAATCTATATCAACTGAATCCTTAAGATTGTCTTCGAATACTTCCTCATTAGTTTCCAGCTTTCTATCGATATCTGTATCAGCATCGAGTTTAACATTATTGGGTTTCTCAGAAGGCATATCAACGGCTTCGACTGGAGTTTTTGTTGGTTGATAGAATTGACCTTTCTCTTCGGGCTGGCCATAGATCTCTGGATTGAAATATTTGCCCTTGTCGATTCCGGAGCCTTTGACACCTTTCTCCTGAACAACTGGTTTTCTGTGTGCCCTGATAGCTGGGTCATCTCTGTCTGCCATTACCATATAAGATACTTCCCTATTAGCATCACCGTAGATTGTCAATTCGAGATGATCTTGCGACCATTCGTATCCTGTAAGGAATGGTTTTCCTACCGATGTCAGCACTACTGTGGCTTCATCTTCTTTGGTTAATGATCGATAATAATCTGGCATTTCGACTGTTGCTTCTCCAGCATCGTCTAAAGAAACCTTTCCGCGATAGATACAGAGATTTTCAGGTGATTCGACAAAATTATGTCTCAGTGTCTTATTGGCCGGGTCATCAGGATGATCGATTAGGAAAGAGCCATCCGTTTTTGAAAGAGTACCCGATATATGCACATCGCCAGAGAAAAATCCAGCATAGTCATCAGTTGTGTTCTCACAACCGGCATAGAATCCTACATCGAGTTCTGGGGAATCGTTGGCATATGCAAATACACCATAATTCACACTATCAGGACTAGTACCTCTTCCATAAACACCTGTTCTAGAGAAACCACCTACTCCAGTTCCATTATCTAAATCATCGCTATTTCCCTGAACTCCAAAGGAACCGTCTGTGTCGTCCCCTCTGCCAAATAAACCTACATTATCGGAATAACCAATAACTCCAGCACCATCATTAACATAGAAACGATCTAAATCCGAGTCTGCGCCAAAAACTCCTGTACCAGAATCAGCTTCTGATACACCCATTAAACCAAGGCTCCCATCTTCATTTTCACCTCTACCTATAAAGGCAACATTCGGAGAAATACCATAATATGCTACCCTATCAGAATAACCATAGAAGGCATAATCTTCAGCATTAGCCATAATCGCAGCGCCTGAATCGCGTACAGTATATGTTGGCATATCACCTTTAGCTGCGAAGATTGCAACACCCATATCGTCAAAATTGTTTGCACGAACGGCATATCCAATAGCAGTAAATGAATCGGAAGCATTTTGATGAAAACCAGTGGAGCATGTTGCATAGATAGCATAGTTATAACCAAAATTGGTATTCGCCAAAGATCGCGCTCTAATTGCTGTTCCTGTTTCAGATTCTGTTTGCGCGAAAACTCCCCATGATTGTTGCGTTGTATCGCCCAAGAATTCGCCAGCAATATTATTAGAAAGTCCGATATTTGCAGCATGCCACCAGGATCCTGAATAGCCAGTAGCGAGTCCCATCACACCGGCTCCACGACCACCGGTAATTCCTAAAACACCATGTGCAATCGTATCATTAGACTCGACACCAACAACACCAGCATCCATATAGCTATCACTGTATCCGTAAACACCGTCTGTACCAGAGCCAATACCCATGATACCAGCAGATCCAGCGAATTCGCTATATCCATAAACTCCAGCAGATTTATCTCCCCCATCGCCGCGAACGCCTGCAAAGGAGCTATCCTCGGTTACACCGTAGAAAGCATATCCATCGGTGGCAGTTATCGCAAGGCCGCTATCTGCGCATGTCCAATTTTCATCGCAATGTGTATGCGATTCCATAGCAAAATCATCAGAATCCATGCCATCGAGTAAGTCGGCATCCAGTCCGCTGCCGGAACCATCATCATCGAGAATTTCTTCTAAAGCTGCGCCATCCTGCAAATCATTGGCACGCACAGTGCCATCTACAATCATTCCGGATGTTATTGAATTTGCCTGTCCTTCATTGACATATCGTGAATCTCCCCAGGTGGAATTAAAAGAAACAGTAACATCTCCCGATGTACCGCCTCCAGTAAGGCCAGTTCCAGCATAAACTGCTGTAATATCACCGCCACCGCCTGAGCCGCCATCTTCGGCAGGTGCCCAAGATGAGCCATTCCATTTTAGTACCTCGCCAGTTGACGCGCCTTGTTGTGCTAATTCCAAAATACTTCCAGGTGTTCCATCGCCAGTAAATCTTGCGCTGGAAGCTATTGCCTGGGAGCCCCAATTATCGCCATCATCACTTCCTGGTGCCCATGATGTGCCATTCCATTTCATAACCTGTCCTGTGGCTGCGCCATTTCTTGCTATATCCATTGGACTTCCGGTTGTTCCATCTCCAGAAAGCCTTGCTGTGGTTTGAACGACATCGCTGCCCCAGTCATCACCCCCAGAACCGGATTCATCATTGGCAGGAGCCCAAGTTGAGCCGTTCCATTTTAGTACCTGGCCTGACCCTGCTCCATTTTGGGCAATATCAAGTGGACTTCCAGATGTTCCATTTCCAGAAAGCCTTGCTGTCGTTTGAACAACATCGCTTCCCCAGTCATCGCCACCGGAGCCAGACTCGTCATTTGCAGGAGCCCAAGTACTGCCATCCCATTTAAGAACCTGCCCTGTAGATGCGCTCTGTCTGGCGATTTGTAGTGGTGAACCAGTTACACCTGTTCCTGTTAATGTAGCATCAGAAACAACCGTCTGGCTTCCCCAGTCATCGCCACTTCCGGTTCCGGCATCGCCCCAATAAATATTGCCAGAACCATCGGACATCAGGACATCATTTTCGCCAGCATCACCACTTATAAATATTGAAGCCACATCGTAAAGATATAGGTCCCCTGTAATTCTGACATCGCCTTCGAAAAAGCCAGCATGATTTTCGCCCTGACCGAAAACTCCGATACCACTTCCGCCTAAATAACCAAAATTATATGAATTAAATTCGCCATAAGCGCCATATAGTTCAGCACCTAAATAGCCATTGGTACCAGTGCTAGCTTCGCCGTAAATCGCTTTTTCTGCGAGGCGGCCATTTCCATGAACTTCCAGTCTATTTCGAGAATCGATAGAGCCTGTCGCTATTCCGATATTTCCAGAAGGAATACTATACATATCATCGCCGAGTACTTCCCAATCAGAATCTTCGAAATCGGTTGGCATTCCGATTATAGAATCCCAATGGACATGTGCAGCATAGCTGGAACTCTCTGCATAATGGGTATAATGGACATAGCCAATGGAATCGATATATCCAATCGAATCGATATATTCTATAAAATCTACATAGGATATCGAATCTATCACAGAAATACTATCGATATAGCTTATAGAATCTACGAAACTTATACTATCGATATTGGTTATCGAATCTATATGACTTATCGATGCTGAGAAGGTTGTATCGATATAAGCTCCGAGAGTATCTAAATTGACATTTTCGGCATAAAAAGCATAAGGCAGTGAAACCATTCTCTGCCTTGGGGAAGTAACATCGCCTTCGACTTCAAACTCAAGAAAACGAGTTTCTCCATTAAAGACATCCTCTGGAATAGGTGTAGCATCTCCAAGATACACATGGAATAAACCGCTTTGAAAATCGACCGATGTTTGTGTCTCTTCCCAAAGCATTAAACCTGCAGATGCATCATCATAGATTCTAAAAGTTACATCATTTGAGCCGTCATAAGGTGTACCATATTCATCAGTCAACCTTCCTTGGAAGGATATCTTCTGTGGAACACCTAAAACAGCAAAAACTAATACGATAATTAAAACAATTTTTAAGTTTTTCATAATCACTCCTTATGGCATATTTGCCTGGCAATATAGCATTATTGTTAGCTGATTCTCTCCATAAATTTCACTTCCAGTAGGGCTTACAAACTGGAACCATAAATATCTATTCAAGGAAGCTGGAACATTATAACCTTCTTCACCAAATTCTCTTCCATGCGACCATGTAAGAATATCTTTAATAAAGTCATTACTGGCATCATAAACAGTTGGAGGTATAATTTCTTGCGTAAACACCGCTCTTAGAATAAATCTTTCCAGAGAATTGGAATATCCTGCTGTCCAAAGAAGTGGCGAACTCTCAATAAATTCCAAACCATAATTTTGATTGCAATTCCCACAATTAAAAACAGTAATTTGTTCACCCGAAATCATTGAACGAGTCTCGTCAACACTGATTGAATCCATGTACCAATCTTCGGTATCTATTTCCAGGCATATTTCGGGAATTAATTGATTGTACCAATATCCAGTAGTACTATTGCCTATTTCATATCGTCCTCTAATGCCCCCTATGGCAACCTGTCCCGTTGTGGTGCCGTATGCAAAATCATCATCAAGGCTTCCGGATGAACCAAAAACGAACCAATTACATTCCGAAGCCACTAAAGCTCCAGAAAAGGTAATCAATGTAAAAAAAATAAAATAAATAAACTTAAGATAATAATCTCGCATATATCTAACTCCTTCATATTTCATTTAGTGATGGTCTTCTTCTATAACTAATTTAATAAATTTTAAAGAGTTTATCAAGTGAAAATGTTATTTATATAACTAAAAAAGGCGGCAATTTTGCCGCCTTTTCTATTAAGATATGAGTATAGAATTATTTCTGATTACCTAATCTATCGTAATCATTTAGGTCTATAAAGGATTTGGCTTCGTCTTTTCTACGATTGATTTCCTGTTCCGGAATTGCAGCTTGATCACGTCGTTTACCTGTTAAACGATAACCGAATTTAGCATCTTTTACACCGTCGATAAGTTCAACATAAAGCACGCTACCATCAACTCTTGCCATAAGATTGGCTTTATTCTGTGGTGTTACGAATGGAACAATCGTTCCATCGGCAACTGTCTGGTAGAATAGCCATAGGTCTGAGCCTTCTGGTTGTGCTGCGAGGTCTATTTTGTATTCGCCATGCTGATTGAGCTGTGCCTGTCCGACAACATCGATTCTCATGCCGATACCTTCGGACATCCATGTCGCATATTTCTTATCTTCGATCTGGAAAACTGGGTCAACAAATAGCGCATCGATTTTGCCTTCTTTGCTGCCGCTTGTCCAAATCTGAACAGAACCGGAAGCATTTGGCCTTAAATATGTATCCCCTGCTTCAGTAACTTCTTCCCAATGCAATGACGAAGCACCATCGGTAGCAGATGTAATACGTCCATAATCATCGACAGTAATTGTTGCATGATTATATGTTCCAGCAGAAACACCAGAATTGTCAAGATGTACTTCGTCTGATGTGATTGCTAATCCTGTGCCTGTATTGACATCGAGTGCAGCTCCGCCGCCGCCGACAAGGCCAGCTCCAGCTACAGAAGTATTTATTTGTGGGTCAGGATATGTTCCATCAAGTTGTCCGCCTGCTGCACCTGTTGGAGTTACGCCACCGGATTCATCAAGTGATGAAAGGTCAATTTCAAAATCGCCAAAGTTTGCATCAGTAAGAGTTAAAATATTTGTTGATTCATTCCAATCATATGAGTTAAGACCTTCATTTCCGACAGTTGGATCATCGTCATCGACTTCATCAACAAATGTAGTGGTAAGGTCGGAAAGTGATCCGGTTCTTGTTATTGTTATGGTCTTTGAGGACGTACCAGAAACACTAACACCATCGGAGTAATCATCACCATTGGCGATTCCGGTTGGTACATCAACCAGTCCATCCCAATCTACAGGAGCTGTGCCAGGATCATCATCTGCAAGCTCTGCTTCTGTTGCGAACTCTGTGGCATGAATATTATCAACCATATCGGCATTAAGGTTAACATTCAAATCACCAGAATTGACCGGGATAATATTGCCAACGCCTGTATTTAGTGTCAGTGTCATTGCTGCGGTACCGCTACCCGATACACTACCTATTGTACCAACTGATCCATCAAGAGAAGCAACATCTAAAGTCTGTAATTCATTTGTACTACTTAAATCATCATCTAATGAAATATGGTCATCGATCGCGATGTCTAATTCAGTCAAAGCACCATCGACATTGCCTGCACTAAT
>JBKHBT010000147.1:0-5212 GCA_046542255.1 Candidatus Zixiibacteriota bacterium
ATTGCAAAAATTTCCACAAATTGATGAGTTGTTAAATAATCGGAAGGTTTAGTTTGGAATAGTGGTGTGGGTTATTCAGGTTCGACTATTATATGGGCTTTAGTTGAAAATTTCTATTTAATAAAAAGAATGCTTTCTGAAATATCGAAGTTTTCTGAAACTGCTCTAATTGTATAAAGTCCTGATGGTAGTTCGGGATTGGGAATCCATGAGATACGGCCATCGCGAGCGAAATTGTAATCTTTGATAATCCTGCCATCATTGCTGAATATTTGGACTGCATAATCCTGATATTTATTTATATCGATTTTGATATCGACTATCGAATTAAATGGATTTGGACTTGCTATAATATCGACATAATCTGGTTTTGGTGGAGTTTTCTCAGAAACACCTTCAAAATCGGCCCCGACTCCATTGCATCTTCCTACGAAGATATCGCTATATGCACTGGGAGCGACAGAATAGGTATATCCAGCCCCACAGGCACCGCCATCGGATGTAGCACAGCAGGACAGAAAAGTTTCGCCGCGGTCACCGTATTCATAGTATGCATTCCAAAGATTGTCATCCATATCGCTATCGAATTTTGCCAATTGCGCAAAACCACCGCCACCGCCTGAGAGAATATAACCATCATCATGGCCCTGAATAATCATATTATAATTCGCCAGAACCATGCTGGTATCGATATCGTGAACACCGACATAGCGCGACCAGAGTGTATCACCTTCGTCATTTAATTTGATTATCCATGTCCGGGCAGGATAACGGTCCTTTGTAGCGACATAGAATCCGCCGTCCCAGGCATTGCAGATTCCGCGGCTATAAGAATCGTAGCCCCGGCCGAATTGGGTTGCCCAAAGAATATTACATTCTGCATCCGTCCTGACGACAATGACATCGCTGATTCTTCGTGTTATCTCTTCGCCATCTTCCATATAGGTAGTATCGTGCATATCTGTGGCTCCAGCCATTGCAAGACCGCCATCCGGCGTTACAACACACCATCGAACATCGGCATAACCACCGCGAGTGCTATCGCACCAGAAGCTTTCATGAATAATCTCACCTTCGGAATCGATTCGCATAATCCATAGATTATTGATATCGCCTGCAGGCGCATCCAGCCCATAGGATGATGTCGGGCCGACAAGGAAGAAATCGCTTGATTCGGGAATAGTTTTCACACACCATGCCCTATCGAATTCATCGCCACCATATCCTTTTGTCCAGAGTGTATCGCCATATTTATCGACACGGACGATGAAGACATTATCCTGCCCCGGGCAATCGGGATGGCCAGCCAGCATTGGGTCTGTCCATTTGGGCGATTGGGTTTTACCGACAATTATCGCACCAGAATCTGCTGTTGCAGCCACGCTCCAGCCGGCATCATAGTAGCCGATAGTATCTGAGCCATAGATAAACCATCCCGTCTGGCCATAATGACGAACCCATTCCCGCTCGCCATTTGGATTGAGTTTAACCAGGAACATTTCATGGTCATACCAGTTATTATAGTATCCCTCATGCGCCCAGCCATTTGACCTTCCTGTGATAAAAAAACCGCCATCAGCACATTGGTCGACATCGCGGCTTTCATCGAGTCCGCCGCCGAGGTCGGCATAATACTGCCATGAGAATGCATAAATTGTGATTGCCAAAATCAATATTACTCTTTTCATAATGATGCTCCTTCTTGGTTTCAAGTCTTTATCATAGATAAAGATATGCCTTCTTTAAGCAAGTTGCAAGTTCTTAATTATTGGTATTTATTTGATCAGTTTAGTAAGCAGACAATGCGCTGCTGGGCATTGTCATATTTTTCAGGCTTAAACATCTGTAAAGCCTTTTTGGGTATATATATCAAGCATTATATATAAAGAAAAGAAAGATTTTACTTGAAATATCGAACATAATCACTATAATTAAATACAGGAACCATAAAAGAATTGGGGAGAATTTATGAAAACCAGGATTTTTAGTTTGATTTTTGTTCTATTGATATTTTCAATTTTAATTGCACAGGATTCTTTAGAAATTGATTGTCTATCGCGACAATTCGGCGGCTATGCTGGTGAGTCCATAGTCGATGGCGATTATCTATACCTTTGCGAAGGCGCGAGATTTACTATTTATGATATTAGTGATTTGCCGGAAATGACAGAAATCGGCTATACATATATCAATGGTAATGGTCTTTCGATTTGTCAGGATGGCAACTATGTCTATACCTATGGCTGGGACGGCAATATCTGCAAGATTGACGTAAGTGTCAGGGAAAGCCCCGTTGAGGTTTTGCATTTCAATTATGCACCTGTTGAAATGTCTTATCCTATTGGAGGCTATGATTATCGAGAGATTTTCGTACGTGATTCTTATGTGTATATCCTTGAGAATTTTGAATTCAATATTCTTCATTTAGAAGACGATACTTTCGAAATCATCTTAGATGGATTTGGCGATATTGATAGCCTAAGTTTTTATTCTTTCGAGTTTTATGATGGATATGGATTTTTCGGTACGAATGATGGTTTCTATGTCTATGAGTTGTTCGAGCCTTCTTCTCCTCTATTGATAGATGAAATAGGATATGATTCAGAAAGTTATTATTCACAAATCCCTTTTGATTTTAAGATTGATGAATCTCAGATTTATGTTCTTAAATCTACAGGCTCCATTGAGCTTTATGATGTTTCTGATATATTTGATATCGAACTAATAGAGCATTATGCTAGCTTCTTAGATACTGTAAATTATCATGAGATCGCTACTGATTTTGAGATTATTGGTGATTTTGCATATACAATAGAAAGCGGAGAGTATAGGGACATTGATATAAAAATGAGAACAATTGATTTGTCAGAACCACATGCAATTCCAGTCCAAACAATATTCGAGACTACAACCTGGAAAATGTTCCATAATATTGATGCTCATTCGGATTTTTTGATTTATACGTCTTTGGCTGACAGCTTGTGTATTTTTGATGTTTCAGTTCCTGAAGTACCTGAAATTACCCAAAAATATATGAACTTTCCTGGAGTAGATAATATAGCAACTGATAACTGTCAATATTTATATGTAGGAAAAGCTTTAGGTGGACTTGATGTAGTTGATTTAGTCGAGCCAAGTAGCCCAGAAAGAATAAATACAGAGATAAACGAAATTGTTATAATAAATGAGATTATTGATGATCATTTACTATTACAACTATTTTATCGTGAAGGTTCAGGATATTCATATTACCCGGATTTTATATATGATCTTTCTTCTCCTACTGCTCTAGTAATTGAACTCGAAGATGAAGTACCCCTTTCTGAACCTCCTTCTGATTCTGAAAAATATTATCATTTTGCTGATGATTATTTAATAAAAGATTTAGGCTTCGGTTTATTTAAAATCTATAATATCTCTGATATAACTGATGTTTCATTATTCCGTAGTTATACTTACGATTATTGGGATATTGGTTCTATTTCGATTTTTGATTTCCGGGATAGTTATATATTGGTAAGAAATCAATCTAACCTTAATTCTGCAAAAGTTATGGATATAAGCGATACATCATCATTTGAACTCATCGATATCATAAGCTATCCTGATTCGATTGTTAATATGGAATTTCATCTTGACTATCTATTTACTATTACTAAAGATAACGGAATGTCGATTCATGACATAAGCGATTTTAGCAGCCCAATATTAATATCCAGTCTCGATATGCCATCTTCTCGTGTTATCGATATGAAGATTATTGATGATTATGTCTATATTATCGAAGAAAATGATGGTTTTATGATTTTTGACATTAGCGATATTGAAGTTCCTTATCTTGCGGCATCATATCCATGTCAATCACCAAATGATATGGAAATCCAGGATAGCATTGTTTTTGTATCAAGTAGTGAATATGGGCTTTATATTCTCGATATTTCCGAAGTTACTGAATCCACCGAAGAAGAACATCGTTTGCCACAGGATATTAATCTCATTGCTTATCCAAATCCATTCAATGGGGCATTGCAGATAAGTCTGCATGCTGGTATCAATATTGTCGAAGTCTATGATATCACCGGGAATCTGATAGCTAAGTCCCTTCCAAAAGAAAGTGAAAATTTTATCTGGATTCCTGAAGGCTATATTGATTCTGGTGTATATTTGATTAAGGCTACTGGCAAAGAGAATAACGATGTATTTATAGAAAAGGTTATATATTTAAAATAGATGACTCTCTTCTTTCCTGCTTAATAGCTTGTTATATTTACAGACATCGTTGATTTTTTTTAGGAAAACTCGATTCTTGATGCTATGTCAAAAATCCTTGCAAAAACCACAAAGTTTATATAAATTCTTTTTAATCGGATTTACAAATTATAAAATCTGCGAAATGCAAGTATGTAAAACCTGTCGTAAAACCAGATTAAAGGAGAAATTATGTATCCAGATCTTAGATTTACGAAAGTCACTACTCCAGATCAAATAAAAGGTTATTTCGTTTGGGGTTATGAAAGAGATGAGCTTTTCGATGCTATTGAAGAAGCGATAGAACTCGAAAATATCGAAAAGATGGAAAATACAGCCTACGATATCATCGATAAAGACCCCGACTTAATAATGGCTTATAATATCATAGGTAGTATCGAAGAAAACAAATTTAATTATGGTAAAGCTTTTGAGGCTTTTGAAATAGGCTATCGAATTGGTAAGGCAAGAATTCCCGATGATTTCGAGGGTACCATCGGCTGGGAATACATAGAAAACCGATCATTTCTCACTGCAATGCATAATTACGGGTGCGTGTATAATAAAATTCATATATGGCAAGAAGCAACAGACATATTTGAAAAATTGATTGAATTCAACCCAAATGATAATACGGGTGCCAGAATGGAATTAATCGAGAGTTATCTTGCCCTTGGCAAATATGAATCGATAATCGAGCTATGCGATAAATATACCGATGATGCATCTCCCGAGATCATGTACGGTAAAATATTGGCCCATTATCGTCTCGGAAATAAAAAGGAAGCAGAAAAGGCTTTGAAAGATGCTCTAGAATTTGCCCAAAATATTGCTGAAGAGATTATAAAAGATGAGCATTCACCTTATTTAAATGATGAGCCTTTTGTCGTAGTTGGAAGCAAGAAGCAAGCTGAGATGTATTGGGATCAATTCGGCCATTTCTGGGTTGACCCGGCTCTTATTA
>JBKHBT010000044.1:0-25833 GCA_046542255.1 Candidatus Zixiibacteriota bacterium
TAACATATGTAATACTTAATATATATACCCAAAAGGCTTTACTGATGTTTTAGCCTGAAAAGTATGACAATGCAGAACAGCGCATTGTCTGGCTGCTTAATCGCAAACAGCATTGCTTGTAACAGGCAAAAGCCCAAAACTTATTAAAAGCAGTATAAATCGCTTGACAAATCGAAAGCAGGGTATATATTAGTGAAGATAGAACGCGGGGTGGAGCAGTCAGGTAGCTCATGAGGCTCATAACCTCAAGGCCGCAGGTTCGAATCCTGCCCCCGCCATTTTTTCGCCAATCATTTTCTAATAAAACACGATTGAATTTTAATATTATCTACAAAATATTTGGCATATCTAATCAAATTTGCAAAGCTCCGCTTCGATTCTTTCTAATGCCAAAGGAAAGCATATCTTTGCAATCAGGATAAAAGTCGGGATTGTTTATTTTACATAAATTTAACACTGAATCTGGGTCTCGAAGAGAGCGAAAGTTCACATAAAAGGAAGCTTGAGGCTGAACATTGAGTTTAAATATGAACTCACATGCTTTAGAAAAGAAGCCATATTTCCCAAAATCTTTAACTATTGACATTTTCCCAGTTCGTTACTATTTTCACTAAAGAATATTTAAAAGTTAACAACTCAGGAGAATGAATGAAAAAAGCTCTTATAACCGGTATAACCGGACAGGATGGTTCATACTTAGCAGAATTCCTTATCGAGAAGGGTTATGAAGTCTATGGAATGGTCAGGCGTTCCAGTAGCGAGAATTTCGACCGTATTGCACATATTCGGGATAGAATCGAAATCCGCCAGGGCGACCTTCTCGACCAGCTCTCTCTTATCGAGCTTATCGATGATACAAGGCCGGATGAGGTTTATAATCTGGCTGCACAGAGTTTTGTTCCGACTTCCTGGAATCAGGCCGTCTATACCGGCGAAGCTACGGGGCTTGGCGTTACGAGAATCCTGGAGGCAATTCGCCATGTCGATAAAAATATCAGGTTTTATCAGGCATCATCGAGTGAGATGTTCGGCAAGGTGCAGGAAATGCCGCAGACGGAGAAAACGCCGCTATATCCAAGAAGCCCTTATGGCGTTGCCAAAGTATATGGCCATTTTATAACAGTGAACTATCGCGAAAGCTATGATATGTTCGCCAGCTCGGGTATATTGTTCAATCATGAATCGCCAAGGCGTGGCAAGGAATTCGTAACAAGAAAAATAACCGACTATGTAGCCAGAATCAAGCTGGGCATGATAGACAAATTACCCCTCGGAAATCTCGATGCCAAAAGGGATTGGGGTTTTGCAAGGGACTATGTCAAGGCGATGTGGATGATGCTAAACGCCGATGAGCCGGATAATTTTGTAATTGGTACTGGAATCGCCCATTCTGTTCGAGAATTTTGCCAGATAGCTTTCGATCATGTCGATTTAGATTGGGAAAGATATGTTACTGTCGATCCAAGGTTCTTCCGCCCGGCTGAAGTACAGCATCTTCTGGCAGACCCGTCCAAGGCCAAAGAAAAACTCGACTGGGAACCCGAGACCAGTTTCGAAGAATTGGTCAAGATGATGGTGGATGCCGATTTGGAATACTATAAAAACAGGCTATAGAATGAAACTCTTTATCACCGGCATAGAGGGCTTCGTCGGGAGGCATCTTTCGAAGGCTCTCATCGATTACAATCGAAATAGCGATGAGAAATTTGAAATCTGTGGAATGTACTATCCCAAAGCATCCATCGAGCATCTTAAGGATTATGATTTCCAGCTTTCGCCTGTGGATATTGCAGATAAGGAAGCTGTTACAGATGTCTTAGGCCGCTATCAGCCCGATTATATTATCCATCTTGCCGGTATAGCTTTTGTGCCACATGCGATGAAAGACCCTTTTAAGGCCTGGAATGTCAATCTCCATGGCGGGCTTCATATTCTCGAATGGATTCGCCAGAAATCGCCCGAAACAAGGGCTATTATCGTTTCGACTGGCGAAGTCTATGGTGCTCCAGATTCACAAAAGGATATACCATATAGCGAAAAGAGCGTATTGAACCCCGCAAATGTCTATGCCGCAACTAAAGCCTCGCTGGATATCGCTGCGAGGCAATATAATAAAACATGGAATCTCGATCTTGTCATAGCCCGGCCATATAACCATATCGGCCCATGGCAATCGGAGAATTTCGTGGTTTCGTCTTTTGCAAGCCAGATTGCAAAAGCCAAAGCCGGCAAAACCGAGCGTATCATCAAAGTCGGTAATCTTTCTGCTGCACGTGATTTCACCGATGTTCGCGATGTGGTTCGCGCTTATATCATGATGCTTCGAGATGTTAGGCCGGATGTCTATAATATCTGTTCATCTAATCCGGTTAAGATACGATATATTCTCGATAAATTAATCGAGATATCCGATTTCGATGTCGAAGTCCAGGTCGATTCTTCGAGGCTCCGTCCCGTCGATGTACCTGTTATATCCGCTTTGCATGATAAACTCACAGACGAATGTGGATGGCAACCCGAAATTTCACTGGATAAAACCCTCGAAGATACATTCCATTGGCATTATGAAAAAATTCAGGCGGAATCATGATACTCGCTACTTTATGCTATATTCGCAAAGACGGCAAAACTCTCATGCTATATCGCAATAAGAAGGAAAACGATTTCCACGAGGGCAAATACAATGGCCTCGGCGGCAAATTCGAAGATGGCGAGTCTCCGGAAGAATGTGTCATTCGGGAGGTGCGCGAGGAGAGCGGCCTCGAAATAGAAGAGCCGAAATTGCATGGAGTAATAACATTCCCTAATTTCGATATGGTTAATGATTGGTATGTTTTCATATTCTCGGCGGATAGATTCAAAGGCAATTTGATAGAATCCCCGGAAGGCCGCCTGGAGTGGGTCGATGATGATAAGTTACTTGATTTGCCATTATGGGATGGCGATAGTATCTTCCTGAAATGGGTATATCAAAAAGATTGCGGGTTTTTCTCGGCCAAATTCAACTATCACAATCGCAAGATGACTGATTATACGGTTGATTTCTATTGATATTGTTAATTATATTTTATTCAATGAATTCTTATGGCTCCAAATCGATTTCGTATAAGTTATTTTTTTGATACAGTCGCAATGCTTCTGAAGCAGATATCGCTCTATTGAATACTGCTATCTCGTCCATCTTACCACGGAAATAACTTGAATTAGTATATCTTGTTCCAAAATGGAGGTCATAACCGATATCTGGATTGAAACCTGTATCCGGGCTTGAACGCTCCACTCCATTGATATAGATATGTGTGGCAGAACCGGTTGCTGTTAGACAAACATGAGTCCATTCGCCATCTGACCAATCAGATGGGTCCACGGTTGTTTGATTATTATAGTTAATATTTCCTGAACCAGTTGGATTATAGCTCTGCAAAAACCACCAGTTGCCGCCATTTCTGGCATCGGCAAGATATTGCATACGTGTTTGGTCTCCGGGTTCAATATATATCCATAGAGAAATAGTCATTTCTGAAGGATTCCCCAGATCATGCAAAACATCGATCCAATCGTTAGAGCCATCGAAGTATTTTGCCCTACCATGAATGCCTTCTGTATCGGTACAGCCATGAATTGTGCCGTCATTATCATTGCCTGAAAGGTCTAACATGGTGGCTCCAGACAATGCGCTGTTCCGCATTGTCATACTTCCTGACTAACAAATCAGTAAAGCCATTGCAGAATATATATTAAGTACTATACATATGTTATATATATGGCTTTAAAAGAGAACTGCCTGAACTGTGCCGTGCTGGAGGGACTCAATAATATCGAAGGCTTCATCGGCGGGAACGAGTTTTTGCCCCTTGAGAATCATTCGCATCACTTCGATCTGATCCATCGAAAGAGAAGTAAGATTTCCAAGAGTCTCTTTGCAGACTTTTTTGCCATCACGGTAAGTACGCCGCAAAAGATAAGTTGGCTTGAGGTGGCGAATGGGTATTTTGTCTATCTGTATTCCCATTTCTGCTTATATAAATACTATAATTTTATTATCAAGAATTATTTCTTCCGACTACATGACTACTTTTTGCACCCCAAATTCGATGTAACTCTATGTGTTAATTAATTATATAGGGAATTTGGGCGTGGAACTTCAGTTTAACTATGATCATCAAGCTATTGTCACAAGTCTTGATAGTCGTCAATCACATACAATCTTCAGAGATTACAACAAACGAGCCAGGCAGGAGAAACTTATTTGTGAGATGAAAAACCAATACGCTTTGGGCCGAATCGTCAGTAGAGACTTCAACGTGACAAAGGCCTCTTGCTGGGTTTCAGCTTTGGTTGGAGTCATTCTCGCTTTTTTTGAGTATATTGCTCTGAGGCGCGAATATCGTAGATTCTTGCTAAAACGATTGCGTTTTTTCTTGTTTATTGCGGTAGCTAAATTCATCAATCATGCCAATAGTAAAATTCTACAAATCTATAATCCCGCGATAGGCAAATGGCGCTATAATAAGATTGTAACTCAACTTCGCAGCATCGGTTGATTGCTGCTTAGGTTGTTCTTTGACAGACTTAAAAAATCTAAAATCACATGATAAGTATGTCTAAATATTCATTATTACTAGCATATCTTAGATTATTTGTAAACTATATGCAGCAAAACCAAAGAAATATCGAGAATATTTGTGGAAAGGACAGAAAAAATCTGTTTTACACTGAATCTGGGTAACAGAAGGGTTCCTTTCCACTTTGGCATCCTGCATTAAAAGAAATAACTTCAATTATAAAAAACATGAGTGATAAAATTTTGTCGAGTCTTTGGTTTTGGTGGCAAAATATTAAGCCTAATTTGCAAAATTAAACACTCTGTGCTGGAAAGAGTCGAAATAGCAAAGATGCTAATTAAAAAAAATGCATTTATGAAGATAGAAAAGTGGGGTGCTAGTTTTGAGTCTTCGGCACAATAGGGTACTTAAAATATAATACTTGACCTAAATTTATCAATCTTTACGGTTAATAATGCATGATAAGTGCATAATAATACTTAATATTTAATATATAATTGGCTATTTGACAAGTTTTACATCAAATGCAAAGATTGAACTTGAAGAATTTTAAGACAGAATCCAGGTTAATTGTTCGAAATGGTCAATTTGCAATTGAAATAAAAAATCATTTGCTCTATATTTGCATAAATTAATTCTTTTCGCGAGGACTAAATGCGGATTTTGCTTCTATCATATTATTTCCCGCCGACAGGCGGCCCGGGCGCAGTCCGATGGGCCAGGCTTCTCGAGCACTTCCCGAAGCATTATCAGGTGGATATCATTTCCGTCGATAATGTCAATCATCCTGTATTAGACGAGAAGCTTCTTGATAGAATTCCCGATAGATTCAATATTTATCGCAGCAAATCGCCGGAGCGTTTCCTGAGGAAAGGCAAAGGAAGCTATCTTCGCATCGGAAAGTCTCATAATCTGTTCCTTCCCGATAGCAAATTCTGGTGGATTGGAAGGGCAAGTCGAATCGCCAAAGAGAATGGTGATTACGATATCATAATAGCCACTGCACCGCCTTTTTCTGCATTAGTTGCAGCTTCGAAAATTGCGCTGAAATTTGATATACCATTTATCGCTGATATGCGCGACAGCTATCTTCTCGACCCGAATCCTCCGAAGCCCGGAAATTTCTTTTCGAAGCAAAAAGAGCGGATTTTTTATAAATACATACAAAAAGCATCCGCTATTATCGCTGTAAATCCCATGGTGCAGAAAGAGATGCGATTTCGCATTAGATTCAAGAAGCCGACATTTTTCATACCAAATGGCATCGTGCCGATAGATGAGCCTAAGTCGCCCGCAAAAATGACAATCGCTATGGCTGGGCGGTTTTTCGGCAATCTGAATTTTCCGGAAAACCTATTTCATGCGCTTGGTTTGCTCAAAGATTCCGGCAGGGATTTCTCGATGCGATTTCTCGGCCCGGCCGATCAGCGTTTATATGATTATATCGAAAAATTGGGCCTAGAAGATTATATCGAAATAACCGGCTCATTGACACATGATGAGATAATCCAGGAGCTGTCTGGAGCCAGTGTACTATTCACTTATCTTGATGATCGCCCGGGCAATAGCCGGCAAATACAAAGCAAAATCTGGGATTATCTCGGAATTGGCAAACCAATTGTCGCAGTTGTGCCAAAACTTTCCCCGGGCGCGGAAATCATTAGAAAATACAATGCTGGCATAGTCGCAAAAGATTCACCGGATGACATTGCTGCTGCAATAGAAAAATCCCATGGCAAAATCCCGCAAATACCACAAGACATCAGCTGGCGCGATAGAGCAAAGCAATATTGCGAAATTATCGAAAAGTTAATCATTTCATTCGAAGAGAATTAAGCTGTATTTTGGGAAAACTGCGAAGTATAATTATTATATTTAGGTGTTTGTGATAGCTATTGTCCAAACGAAGCCGGGACACCTATATTACTTTACCACAATTATTCATATCGAAGCGCATCGACAGGGTCTTTGGCAGCAGCACGCATCGCCGGGAAGATTCCAAAAAATAGGCCGATTATGCTGGTGAAACCAAAACCGATATAGATGGCATTATAATGTAATGCAAAAGGCACCGGAGTGAACAAAGATACCAGCCATGTAATCGTTATCCCCGAAACGATTCCGATGAAGCCGCCCAGCCAACAGATTATTAATGCCTCGAGCAGAAATTGGCTTAGGATATGATATTTTTTTGCCCCAATTGCCTTGCGAAGCCCGATTTCCATTGTTCTTTCACTAACGGATATGAGCATGATATTCATAACGCCAATACCGGCCACAAGAAGCGATAATGCACCTATTCCGATTATGAATGCCCAGAGGGTTCTGGTAGTTTCTTTGTATTGTTGCATGATCTGCTCTTGCTTATTGATGCCAAAATTATTATGCTCAGATGGCTTCAGCCCGCGAGCGAATCTCAGTCGCATTTCGATTTCTTCTTCGAGCAGGCCAAGCTCTTCTTCGCGATATGATGCTACCATAATAGAATTATAATACTTGTCTCGATCAAGATGCCTTTTATATGTGTTTATGGGAAGATATACAGTGCCGTCATCATCACTGCCAAAAGCAAAAAGGCCTCGCCCCATTTTTTTCAAATAGCCTATGACCTTATAATGTCTATCTTCGATTTTTATCGATTTACCGATTCCTACTTCATTATTTTTTGTAAAAATCTCTTCATAAAGCGTATAGCCCAAAACACAGACAAGTGTATTATTCTGATTCTCGAATTTCGTGAAGAAACGGCCTTCTTCGATTTCCAGCGGACGGACCGAAAGCAATTGATGATTCGATGCATATATATCGGTTTCATCGGTTGTATTATTGCCATAGCCAATCTGGCGCCTGTTTTCTATCACGGGGACTACAAATGCAGCCAGTGAAGATTTCTCGAGCGCAGCCAGCTCTTTATCGCCGATTCCCGGAAAACGCCACCATTCAATACGCTTTTTATCTGCACTTTCATAGCCGGCCCAGTTTCGTTTCTGGATATAGAGCACTTTTGTACCAAGACGTGCAAAGGTGTTTTTTACATAAGAGCCAAAGCCATTAATTATCGACAGTATAGATATAATAGTCAGCACGCCAATAATAATGCCCAAAAGCGTCAAAATCGAGCGCAATTTATTTGACATCAAAGATTCGAATGCATTTCTAAGCGATTCGCGGAATATAAAGATCAATTTTTTCATTTTATTCTGGGAGATTTCTATTTATCGGACTCTATCAAGCCATCTCGCAAATGGATAATTCTCTTTGCTCTTTCGGCGATTTCATTTTCATGTGTGACAAGTATTATGGTATTTCCTTTATCATACAGTTTATCGAGGATATCCATAATCTCATCGCCTGTATTGGTATCGAGGTTTCCGGTAGGTTCATCGGCGAATATGATATCTGGATTGCATATTAACGCTCTTGCGATAGCTACTCTTTGCTGCTGTCCACCGGATAGTTCATTCGGCCTATGATCTACTCTATCTCCCAGCCCGACCTCCTCGAGCATTTCCTGAGCGCGCGCGCGCCTGTCGCGGCCAGCTATGCCGGCATATATCAAAGGAAGCTCGACATTCTTGAGTGCATTCATGCGCGGCAACAAATTAAATGTCTGAAATACAAAACCCACATGTTCATTCCTAATCGAAGCTAGCTGATTATCCGAAAGGCTACTAACATCGTCATCCTCGAAAAAGTATTTGCCCGAGCTGGGAACATCGAGAAAGCCGAGTATATTCATCAGCGTAGATTTACCCGAACCAGATGGCCCCATAACAGCCAAATATTCGCCACGATCGATATTCAAATCTATACCACGAAGGGCATGGACGCGAGTTTTTCCCATTTTATAGTATTTTTCGAGCTTTTCGAGTTTTATCAGGGCATTTTCTGGCATTTTTATCTCACTTTATCTATTAATCAAATGAATAGTTTTTATTTACCTCGATAGGCTTGCCATCATAGATATTTCTTATCTCTTGATATGGGCCGGTGATTACTACATCGCCTTCTTCGATGCCGGATTTCATCTCGATATAATTAGCATCTGAAATTCCGGTTTCGACTTCGATTTTTTTGGCAATCCCATTTTCATTTATAAAAACAAATTCCTTGTTTTCGATATTCTCCTTCTCGGCTTTCAATCTGCTTATCTCAGCCTTTGTGAGTCCCGAAATAATCGATTGAATCGGCACAGAAACGACATCTTCGGCATGTTCTGTAATGATTTCTGTGGTAACCGACATGCCGGAACGGATTTTCTCGGGTACCTCGATAATCGAAATCTCGACCGGGAAATTAGCGATAGTCTGATTGCTATTAGAATTGGTAACGGTTGCTTTATTACCGATTTTCCTGACGACTCCTGCAAATATCGTATCCGATATGGCATCGAAGGATATCTTGACTCTCTGGCCTTCTTCAAGCTCGACCACATCGGTTTCATCGACCTGTACCTTTACTTCCATCGAATCCAATTGAGCCACTGTCATGATAATCGAGCCGGGGTTATTCATCGTCCCGACGATTACATATTCGCCGGCCTCTTTTGAAAGGCCGATTACTATTCCTTTTTGCGGTGAACGTATCGTTGTATAAGAAAGCTCCTCCACCGATTGATCGAGATGGCTTCTTGCCTGCTCGACAGAATTCTCCGAACTCGAAACCACAGCCTTTTGCACTTCGAACTGTGTTTCCAGACGCTCCAGCTCATTTTTGGAAATCAGGCCTTTTTGGATCATTTGTCTTTTTCGCTCCAGATCCAATTCATTTTGTTTTAAGTTAGCTACCTGTTGACGAAGGCTTGCCTGGGCGGATTTCAGCGATGCTCTTGCCTGCTCGACTTTGGCCTCATAAATGGCTTTATCGATCTGAAGAAGGGTATCGCCCTTATGTACCGAATCGCCTTCTTCTACATAAAGGCCGGTTATTTCGCCGGTAACTTTGGATGATATCTCCACCTCGACACGAGGCGTAACCTGGCCAAATGCCGTAACAATATACTCGATATCGCGAGTTCTTGCCTCATCCACTGTAACCATCGAAATATCATTTGTACCCTTATGCTTTTTTAAAATTATTCCTGCAATAGCGGCGAGTACAAGAACAACTATTATGATAATTATCGCTTTTTTCATATTATCTCCTAAAAATCAGACGAGCGTGACGGGCAGAGCCAGTCCATTTTTGCCATTTGTGTTCGATAAGTTTGCAGAGCGCTTATCAGGCTATTGTGGCTCTGCTGATAAGAAACACGTGCATTCAAAAGATCGAGAACGGTGGAATTTCCGAGCCTGTATTGTTCTTCGACAAGTTCCAGGCCAATCTCTGCGCTTTCGTATTGGGCTTTGGCGACTTCATAGGCGCTTCGCGCCTCGATAAGCGATTCATAGGTGCCTTTTATATCATTGTAGTAACTCTGAAGGCTAAGGTCACGGTTTATCTCGGCAGAACGCTTCGATGACTGTGCCTGTGCTAAAGATATTATTCTCTTACCACCCTGAATAAGATACCATGATGCATTCAAAGAAATGCTCGATGTGCCATCATCGGTATATCGGGCAAAATCGGCAGCCATTCTATCATCCGACCAGCTATAGGAAGCTGATGCTGTGATAGATGGCAAAAAGCTTGAATAAGCGTGATTAGCATTGTGAAGCGAGTTTCTATAGCTCTCCTGAATCTGCATCATTCTCGTAGAGTTTTCTGCGCGGTCCATATAGAAAGAAAGCTCAGGCGGCTCTTGAATTACTTGCATAGGTTTGTCGGTTATTTCATATGTGGAATCGAGTGGGAAATTTAGCATCTGATTCAAAGCCCTATATGTAGCCTTCAGGCTATTTTTGCTTCTCAGGACGCTCAACTTGGCATTGGCCAGCTCAACCTCCATCTGCATCATATCGACTTTGGACGCCAGGCCAAGATTGTTTCTCTCGCGGATGAGTTCATATTGATTATGGGCGCTTTCGAGGTTTTTCTCGGCAGTTTCGTATGCTAATTCCGTATAAATGACATTAAAACATGCCGATCTTATTCGATAAGCCGTCTCTCGTTCCGAATCGGCCAGGCTGATTTTGCTCTGGCGAAGATTACTCGCTGTGCTCTTGTATGATAGATACCTTGAACCGCCGGAGAAAAGCGTCCATGTCATATTCGCCGATACTGAGTTTGATTGGTATTCGCGATCGGCCATCATCGGAATCTCATCGCTGATATATCGTGTATAATTTGAAGACAGCGATAGGTTAGGAAGATAGTCTGCGAAGAAGTCGGCTTTATTGAGTTTGGCATTAAGAAAGCTCTCGCGCCCCAGCCGCAGGCTATGATTTTCTTCCAATCCAATTCCTATCAGATCGTCTATTTTATAGGCTGCCTGAGCAATAATAGCTGTGATTAATAATAAAACTAAGCTGATATATAAATAACTCTTCTTCATTTCCAACCATCCTTCGGTTTTCGTCTTTTCAAAAAAGACCATTATTCAGAAATTAAATGATTTGAATAGCAAATGTCAAGCATTCTTGTCTTTGTAACTAATATATTTGCCTTTCTTTGTCTTAGGTTTTAAATATAATACAGACGGCAAAACTGCATTTTGGTTGAGTTTTAATCATGATAAAGAGAAAAGATGCATAAAAAGCAGTGAATATATTTGTATTAAAGCCTTGACCTGTAAAGATATATTCTTATATTGAATATTTGCTGTATTGAATATAGAGCACATTGGGGAAAGCATTAAAAAAATAATTAATAAAGGAGACAAGATGTTAGACCGGATTAAATCTGCGCTATCGGGCAAGAACGGTTATGTCGAAGTCCGAATTCAGCGCAAGGTTACCAATCGCATCTCCTATCGCCGCGGCGAAGTCGATAAATTGGTCGCAACGACCGATATTGGCGGCTTTGTGCGCGCTCTTGCCGATGGCGGCGGTTGGGGTACTGTTACATTCAATTCACTCGATAAAATCGAGAAATCTGTTGATGATGCAATCGCAGCATCGAAGGCAATCAATCCACCCGAACCAATTAAATTGGCCAAAACAGAACCCGTGCAGGATACTGTCAAAACCGAAATCAAAGATGATCCGCGCGATCATTCCATTGCCGAAAAGGTCGAGATGGTCAAGAAATATAATGAAATCGTTATCGGCCATGATGAAAGAATCATAGATGCCAGAACGATATACGGTGATTCATATTCCGATATCTGGTATGGCAATACCGATGGCACTTTTATAGAAAGCGACCGCCTGGATGTCCTTTTAATTGGCGATGCTGTCGCCAAGGAAGGCTCCAATGTGCAGAAAGGCCATAAGAGTTTCACCTCACGCGATGATTTCTCTTTTATCACCGGCCGCGAAAAGGATATGAATAAGTTAGCCAAACTGGCAATCGACCTTCTAAGTGCCGCACCTGTCAAAGGCGGGAAATACGATGTTGTACTCGACCCGAACCTTGCTGGCGTATTTATTCACGAAGCATTCGGCCATCTTTCCGAGGCCGACCATATCGTGGAAAACCCACAGGCGCGCGAGATGATGACTCTCGGCAGAAAATTCGGCCCCGAGATTCTTAATGTATATGACGAAGGCCCGGTCATGCCAGTAACACGCGGAACAATCCAATACGATGACGAAGGCGTTCCGGCACAGAAAACGGCGCTTATCGAAAAAGGCGTTCTTGTTGGAAGGCTACATGATAGAGAAACAGCCGGGAAAATGGGCGAAAAGCCAACAGGCAATTGCCGCGCACAGGACTATAACCACCCACCGATAGTAAGGATGACAAATACATATATCGATGGTGGCGATACATCATTCGATGATATGATTAAAGACATCAAACTCGGTATCTATGCCATCGATGCATACGGCGGCCAGACGATGATGGAGAATTTCAGTTTCTCTGCCGGACATGCATATATGATTCGTGATGGCAAATTGGCAGAAATGGTCAAGGATGTTGTTCTTCAGGGCAATGTTTTCCAGACTCTGGCCAATGTTACCGCAATCGGCGATGATTTCCGTTTCCTGACCGGCGGCGGAACATGCGGAAAAGGCGGACAAATGCTTCCTGTGAATATGGGAAGCCCACATATCAGAATTAAAGACGTCATGATCGGCGGAAAGTGAGGCAGCGGCTATGATTAAGAAAATACTCGATAAAGTTAAAGATAAAGTCGATGCCGCTGAAGTTTATTACTATAGCGGAACATCGCGAAATGTTACATATAAAGGCTGGAAACTGCATTCTTCCGGCGCAAAAGAAACATCCGGCTATTCGCTCAGGGTCATAAAAGACGGCAGGCTGGGATTTTCGGCAAGCAAGGACCCGAATGCGATAGACCAGATGATAGAATCGGCGATTGCTACGGCAGAATACGGCGAGAAAACACAAATCAAATTCCCGGGCGAAAAATCCCAGAGCAATGTTAAACTCTATGATAAAAAAGTGCCGAAGGTCGATCTGGCTGAGCTTATCGATGCCGGCGCATATTTTTCTGAAAGAAATAGCAAATATCGCGATAAATGCGATATGGAATTCAGCGCTAGAATTTCCGAGGGCGGATTCAAGCTGGCTAATACATCCGGGTTATATGTCGAAGATGCTGGCACTATGATGGTCTTAGGTGGCAATCTTGTCCGTATCAAGCAGGACGATGTCTTTTTTGTACACGATATGTTTGCCAAAAGAGATTTGCCAGAATCACTCGAAAAGGTAATCGATAAAGTGGTCGAGAAATTCGATAATAAACTCGATTGGGCCGACAATCTCGAAGAGATCGATTCCGGTGTCAAGCCGATAATTTTTGACCCACGCGGTTCGCTGGTTCTTCTTCTGCCGTTATTCCAGGGAATTAATGGCGATAATATCCATACCGGCGCAAGCCCGATTTCTGGAAGCATTGGCGAGAAAATATTCGATTCCAAGCTTACTATCATGAATGATGCCACACAGGACTGGCTTATCGGTTCTGGCAATGTCGATGAGGAAGGCGTTCCGATGAGGAGCTTCCCGATCGTAGAGGACGGCATTCTAAAGAACTTCCTGCATAATCTCGATACTGCTGCCAGGAGCGGCATGGAGCCGAATGGCTGCGCAAATCGCGGCATATTCTCGCATCCTTCGCCGCAGTCGGCTAATGTAATCGTCAAGGAAGGCGATGTAAGCTATGATGACATAATTTCGGATATCGAAGATGGCGTTCTTTTGGAATCGGTTCTTGGAATGGGGCAGGGCAATGTGCTTTCTGGCGCATTTTCCAATCCATTTGGTATTGCATTCAAGATCAAAAATGGCGAAGTAGTAGGCCGCGTCAAGGATGCTACTATTGCAGGCAATATCTACGACCTGATGAAGAATATCAGCTCGATAAGCGATAAAGGCCGATGGTTCCACGGGCAATATTTCTGTCCATATATCCGCATGGACAATATCCCGGTGGTTGGCAAATAATTGGCTTAAAATAATCTATTTTAAGAAGCCCTCTTTTTTTTGGGAAGAGGGCTTTTTTGTTTTCTATTTTGGGCTAGGCTATCTTTTTATTCCAATCCATGTAAAGCTAAACACATCGGTTGTATATTTTTGGCCTTCGAGTGGGATAACAAAGACAAGATTGCTAACATCACCAAAAAGAACCAGGCTGTTTATTACCTCTTTTAAAGCCATATATAACATATATATAATACATAATATATATATACTCAAAAGGCTTTACTGATGTTTTAGCCTGAAAAGTATTACAATGCATCGTTGCGCATTGTCTGGTAGCATCATTTAGCAGGCTTATCAGCTTTAAGAGCTTTATGCTTTTTGAAATATTCAAGTATTTCTTCTTTTGACATATTGCTCAGTTTCTTGCTAATTCGTTTTCTCTGCTGACGCATAAATTTAACTGCATCAAAAGTTTTTTCTTTAGTCTGCATAATTCTCAAATTCTCTTGGTGATCTTATTTCTAATAGTTTATAACCATTTTTAATATTGATAGAGTTATATCCTCTTATCCGCTGAATATTTACTATATGTTTGAAATTCCAACTAATTAAAAAGTCGGCTCTATTGATTGTTGCAATTGCAATATGCAGGCAATCAGCATAACTTGTTTTTCCAACTATATTTTCATTAATATATTCATTTGCTAGCTCAATAGCATCCTCGGTAACTTCAAGATATTCTATAAATTCATTGCTTATACTTCGCACAAAATCTTTTACATGATTAGGAGCCTTTTCAAGCTCAGCTTCAGTTAAGGATGAAAAAAGAATGGAAAAACTGCCTTCTTGAATTTTTTTAAATAGCGGTAGTGTATGTTCGGAGAATTCTTCATCAAAACAACCTCCAAAAACTGATGTATCGATGTATATTCTCTCTTTCATATTTATACACAACATTTAACTGCGTTTTTCATAAATTTATAACTACTAACTTTGTCTCAATATTCAATATAGAAATTTCAATTTGTTTACACAAGATCAAATGTTCTTAGCTTGTACATTTTTTCTTGGATACTAATGAATCTAAATTTTTCCGCGTTCCAAAGCCAAACCATAGTTCAACACCAGTTTTACCAATTAAAAAAGGCGAAGCCCAAAAAAAGCCTCGCCCATAAAAATAAGATTCGTAATCCTAATTAATTGCCATTAACACCAGGAGTATCAGTCTGATACTCGATGAAATTATAACCCTTCTCCTTCGGATAACCATAGGCATCCGGATTGATAAGATAGCCCTTTTCCTGGTCGGGTTTTTCTTCGACAACCGGCCTTTCGATATGATGAATAACCGGGTCATCACGGTCGGCATAGATAATGTAGCTAACCTTGCGTCCCGGGTCGCCATAGAGCACGAATGATAATCTGTCCTGTTCCCATTCATATCCGACCATAAATGGCCTTCCAACAGGCGTAGGATGGACCGTTGCGCCGCTTTCATCGACGAGGGATTTGTAATAATCCGGCATTTCTACCTTTGCCTCGCCGCTTTCGTCAAGCTCGACCTCGCCGCGATATACGCAGAGATTCTCGGGCGATTCGACAAAATTATGCCTGAGTGTCTTGTTCTCCGGGTCATCGGGATGGTCGATAAGGAATGAGCCGCCGCCTTTGCTGATTGAGCCAGATACGGTAAGATTACCAGTAATTGAAACATTTCCCGGCTCAGATATAGTCATCTTTGCGCTTGGTGTTGCTCCATAATCCCTTGTGAAGAACCTGATTACCGAGCCATAGTTACCAGATTCCATTCCAGTGGCGACAAAATCTGCTCGCGTTGGATGTCCACTACCATGGTCAGCACTGAGAACAAGGCCACCGTAATCTGCAAATGTTGTTGCATTATAACCACCATCAGTGCCAGCGAGGCCGATAAAATCTTTACGGACATCGAGGCCGCAGATAGGTATAGCTATGCCAATACCAATATCATCGGATGTATTATAGACCCTGCCACTTTCGGTCTGCCATGGTAGATTTTCCCAGTGGGCTTCTGTGCCATTGCTTGTGAGTACCTGGCCCTCGGAGCCAGTTGAACCGCCAATTTCGAGGATAAGGTTAGATGCATGAAGTTTGAGATCATCATCGGTTGGCTCTTCTATATATACTAAATCTCCATCGCCGAAGTTGAGTCGAGCACCGTAGCCGTAAGATCCCTCCGAGCCTATGAGTCTCATTGTCTCTGAATCGGTTGTATTAGAAACAGTAAGTGTATGGGTTGGTGAAGCAGTGCCGATGCCCATTTTATTAGTGGCATCATCCCAAAATACTGTATCTGCACCACCGAAAGTGCCGCCGTCATTATACTGCATATAACCGTCAGAGCCAGCGGGTGAACCGCTTCCAGAAGGAGCATCTATCCATTGTGTTCCGGTAGCCGTAGAAGATAGTACCTGTCCTGCAGTACCAACATCGCCATCGGAGTCTTCTAATTCTCCAGTTATACCGACTTTACCATCGAAATATCCAGCATATTCACCATCAGCCATATCACCATAGATAGCATATTGATTTCCAGATGTACCAATATTGGTTCCATAGACACCATAGTTTTCTGCACCCCATTGTGCAGCACCATAAACACCGTACTTATTACCACCGGTCCCACCACCACTATAGTTTCTACCGATTGCTTTTACGCCGTAGGCATCAGAACTCATATATGCATCACCTATTGCAAATACACCGATTTTTTCAACTGTAACACCAC
Organism: Candidatus Zixiibacteriota bacterium; assembly: GCA_046542255.1. GTDB lineage: Bacteria > UBP14 > UBA6098 > JBKHBT01 > JBKHBT01 > JBKHBT01. The sequence continues at coordinate 16,765 of JBKHBT010000044.1, forward strand.
TTTCCCAGTCAGTTCTGAAAACGCCAGCAGAATCGACTGTACCTTCATTTTGGCCTCTGTATTCGAAACCGATATTATGGCCGGTTTCGTATGCTCTAACCTGAGTATTACCGATGACATTCTTATAATTGCCGCCATCTTCCCATTGGCCTGCACCAGAGCCTGCGGCAATCCAGTCTGTACCTGTACCAGTAGATGAAAGCACTTCACCTGATGCTCCTACATCGCCATCAGAATCTTCGATAGTACCGGTTACCGCTATATTGCCTTCGAAATATGCTGCATAATTGGTAGGAGCATTTGCAGCAGTTGCATAGATACCATAATTGGTTCCCATGGTAGGAGTTCCATCAGACACTGCATATAATGCATAGTTTTCGGTATTATCGTCCTGGTTCCATGCATGAACAGCAACACCAGCATCACCATCTGCGTGTTTAATTCCCAGGATACCGACATTATAAAAATCGCCAGGCAATCCGCTATAATCTAAAACACCAAGCATTCCTTCTGCAAAAACAGTCCAGCTTTCATCAGCGCCGCGAACTGCTGCATAGCCATATTCATAATGCTCAACATTAAGGCCATGTCCATCAGAAGTATTAGTTCCGATTGCAACTTCATCGGTTTCATTATAGACAATACCTGTTCCGATTGTCCAATCGTCATCGGCGCTCATGCTGGTTGCCGGCTGCCATTCCATACCAGAAGAAGTAATAGACAAAACATCGCCATCTGTGCCTTCATCGCCATCGATATTGATACGGCTATTTCCGCCAAGGAAAATATCATCCCATGGATGAAGCGCAGCGCCAATATCCTGCGCGGGATTGACAGGTACTATATTATCATTGAATGCAACGCGGCCATCATAAGAGCTACCATCGCTATTATTGATATAGTTGCCATTTAAGTCGATATTGCCACCGAAATCGATCTTGGTATCTGAGCCTTCGGGTGCGATGGCATCGACCATTAGCCTATGTCCATCGGAAATTTCGAGTGCATCATCTATTTCAACGATATCATCGGAATCATCGACAATTGCAGTTCCTTCAGTGGAATTTCCGCCAGTAAGAACAGCATCGAGTGTCAGTCCACCTGCTATTTCATCGGCATATTTGGCACGGAAGGCATAGCCTTCGGCAGTAATCTCTGATCTTGGAGTCATAGCATCGCCATCGACAACGATTTCGAGATAATAGGTACCATCGAAATCGAGCGCAATCGGCGTTGTCTCGCCGAGAACTACGCTAAAAAGGCCTTTCTCGATTGTAACGCCAGTATGAGACTCGCTCCAAAGTTCAGTTCCAGCAGTTGGAACATCATAGATTCTAAATTCCAGGTCGAGGACATCATTAATACCAATGCCATCAGAATCGGTAAGCTTGCCCTGATAGGTCATCTTTTCATTGATTGCTGCAAAAGACATCGCAACAATGAGTGTCAAGCAAAGAAATAGTTTTATTCTTGACATACACACCTCCATTTAAAATTGTATTTCCACACATACTAATGTAATATAACACAAACTATAAGTTTTGTCTATTCTTTAAGCTAAAAATAAATTATAAATTTTATTTCTTTTTGAAACAGAAGCGATTTTTGAGCTTAAGTGTATGAACACAGAAAACAATTGAACTCAAAAAAAGGAGAAAAAATGAACAAAACACTATTCATCATGTTAACAGCGATTCTTTTTGTCGCATGTGGAGGCTCCAGTGCTATAGTGGTAAGAAACCCGGTGTCTGGTGGAGTTGATCAAAATACCAAGAAAGTAGCGGTATTTTTCGATGAATCGGTTAAGAGTGCTAAATTAGCAAGAGGAGGGATTGGTTTGCCCAAGCCGGAGCCTATTGGTGATATTTTGGTTACGAATATTCAGACTATTGCTGATGCTTATTTTACAGAAACAAATTTCGTTACAGCAAAAGAAATTAGTGATTCAGATTACCTTATAACCTTTGAAGTAAGGATCGATACATGTTACATGTATACTGCTCCCATTTAAGCTAAGATGTATTATATTTAGTCGATCCTGAACAACCCACATCACCATCCCAAACTAAACCTTCCGATCCCTTAACAACTCATCAATTTGTGGGATATTTTGCAATTAATTTCGATCTTTTGCAACATTTCAAAAAAAGCATAAAAAATATGCGATAAAAGCTTGCGCATATTTAAACCAGCCGCACTCAGAATTGCATTTGTCCCAAATAGCCAGATTTGCCTTTCACGGACGCTAATTATCTGATTTTTGATTCCTATCCTCCAGCCTCTCAACCCTATCCTCCAGCTCCCGGTTCTCCGCCTCCAATTCCTTGACAGCATTCAACATAGCCCATATAATAGCATCCGAGTGGACTGCTAAATAACCGGATTCGGTCTCTTTTACTGCATCGGGAATGATATCGGCGATATCCTGTGCAATAAAACCTGTATATCGGCCTTCTGATTGGATATTATTTTGCCCATTGTATTCATAATTAACTGGTTTTAGTTGTATTATCTCTTTCAAGCCATGTTCATAAGGTTCGATAGCTCTTTTCAGCCTTCTGTCAGAATAGACTGCCCATGTAGCTTCGCCCGGCTTGGCGGCGCCGCCATCGACATAGAATTTGTAACCATGAGTAACCTCGGAATTAATAGCTACTCTGTTTAGAAGGCCATCGCAATGCAAAAGATCATCTGTCGAACCATTTATCACAAAATCGGCGGTGGTATTTGAATAGTTGAAATGAAAATTTGCATCCACGATATGGAAAGTCTCATCCATCGCTGAAACATCTATCATGCTGGATGGGTTTCCAGAAACGCCTCCTCGAAAGCCAAAAGATCCTCTTCCAACTCGAAGATAACTTCCCCCAGGTATAGCAGACCTTTCACCGAGTGCATGGTTTTTGATTCCACCCCCGACAACGCTATATTTACCGGCTGCCTCATTATGCATTCCGCCAGAAACCACAGTGGCAGAATCGGTGGTTGAGTCGCCTGCCTGATTGGCAAATCCGCCAGAAACTGTTCCCAGATGCGAAAATACCGTATCCGAGAAACCGCCTGCAATCGTACCGAGATCGCCTTCAATCTGATTATATCTTCCTCCGGCGATAGTCGCGCCTTCGGCATTAGCAGTGTTGACTTCGCCGCCGCCAATAGTAGAATGGTCCCACAAGGCTTTATTTCTATCGCCGCCAGCCACCGTTGCCCATAGATAATCGGCATGGTTTTCATAGCCGCCACCTACGAATGAATATCTATGAATGGCGCGATTTCTTATACCGCCACAAACTGTGCTGTAGTATTCTGATGCGCTATTGCTGAGACCACCACAAACCGTCGAATAGATCGAAGAAGCTGAATTATCCTTGCCACCGGCCACTACTGAATAATCTGCCAAAGAGACATTGTTCTCACCGCCGAGTACCACACTTCCGAATGTTCCGGCGATATCGCCAGTTGTCGATGATATCCCCAGATTAACATGCGAATATGTTTCATCGCCGAGAAGATTATTTTCTGCATTGCCTCTTGCTATGCCGAGATAATTATCGGTGTATAGAACCGAATCTTCGCTATTCCATCTTCCAGCACGCTCTTCCAAAATAGATTTATAGAGAAGTCCGTTTTTCACAGTGACTAATGTATCCGGGCTTTCCAGCTCTAATAGGCCGGTAACAACGAGGCTGCCATCAAGATATGTACTGCCATCGACGTGGAGCTTCAGAAGCGGCGAGCTGGTGCCGATTCCGACATTACCGGTAAAATCGGGATACATGCTTTCGCCTTCGATTATCCATGGCGAGGAAGAACCGGCGGAAGAATTTATCGTGATCGAATTGCCGGATTGTTCGAGAAGGACATTGCTTCCTTCCATAAATACGATACTATCTTCTATCCAGCTTCCGCCATCGATTTTCATTTTGGTCTGGTTTTCTGCAAAGCTATAAGTCGTATCGATATATGCGCCAAGCGTGTCCATATCGAAATTGCCAGCAGAATCGGCATAATGCGCCCTTATGGCATAGGGCTGCGGCATGATTCTTCTTCTGGGTGTCAGGGTTTCGCTTTCGATGATGGTTTCGAGATAGAGGCTGTCATTTTCGAAAAGTTCTATTGGTATATCGCCTTCTGTTCCGATATATGCATTGAAAAGCCCACCGCTAAACTGAATAATATGGCTCTCCGACCATAGTTCTGTGCCGCCTGTCGCTTGATTGTATAGCCGAAATTCAACAGGATAGCTCCCTTCTGCAGGAAATCCGCTATCATCTGTCAATCGCCCCTGAAAGCTGAATTGATAGGGCATAGATGCTGTTAAATTCAAAGATAATATTAATATAAACAGAGCCTTTTTCATATAATTCCCCTCATTTATCTATGGTAGATGGTATTGTCCATGTAAAGTAAGTGTAATGGTATTTTCACCCCAATAAGATGAAAAATCAGGAGTGAGAAATTGTAGCCAAAGCTTTGTGCTTCTGCCCGGCGGAATATTGTGGCCATAATCGCCAAAGGCTTCTGAATCAGACCATTTGATCTCATCGTTCAGGCAGTCGGTGATGCTATTATACACCGAAGGTGCACGGTCATCTCCGGTAAATTGTGCCCTTATTGTAATTCTATCATATCCGGGACTACTCGATATAGCCCAGTCGGCCGTATCCGAGCCTTCGTAACGAATCCCGAGGTCGAGATAGAAATTGCCATCATTTGAAATGACAAATCTGTCCCTGCCAGACATTGTCGATGTTTCTATTGCACAAATCGTGTCTAATTCCCATATGCTATCCGAAATAGAGAATGCGAGAAGGGCGGGTATAGATTTATACCAGAAACCCAGATTACTTGGGTCTTCGATTTCACGAAGATTCCCGGTAATCGCCTGTCCAATTGTCAAATCAGAAAGCTCTCCAAAGCCCCCTGGAATAGAGACTGGCTCGCCCTCTCTCACCTGTTCGACACCGTCAGAAACCCCTCCGCTTCCTGCTATCGACCAGGTCATTCTCCAGGCAAATAAATTGCCAATAAACAAATAACAAATCAGGAATAAGACCGAAAGTCTCACATCAAAAGATATAATACTTTTCAACTCTTGTTCCTCCTCCAAGCTTAAAATTCGGAATATTCAGGCTGAATCATTAGAGATTAGATGAAAAATCTAAAAAGTGGGATAATGGATTGATTTGTATTTCGGAATCTCAATATAAATCGTATTATATTCGTTACTTACGGCATTTTATAAAATCTTACCGTATGTCGATTTTATTTACCCTGCAAATTCTCGAAAGAAAAAATCTCTCTCAATGACTTTAGCTTTATTTTTAGTTTTCGAGAAATAATCTTATCGATAGACCTCAACTATTTAAGAGTTATCTTCCAGCGGCTCATGCTTCTGAGATATAGCTAGATACAAACGAATTTCAGTGAGTAAAGATGGCTGGTACTATCAATAGCTTATAAAAGTTTTTTTGAAGTCCTATGCGTCCATGCTTTAGGCATAATCTCCAATATAAATATATAAAGTATTGGCTTTTAAGGATAAATTTTGCTATACTGAATTATGAAGCGAAAAAAATAAAACATAAGAGGGTTCTATGCTCCAAAAGTCATTTTTAATTCTGATATGCATATTTTCATTTAGCTATGCAAATACTATCCAGCAATCCCTACCTATGGCTATAAGCCAAAGTGATATTGAAAGTGTTTATGGCACATTAGAAGGCTATTCTTCAAATGCAGAATGGCAACTCGGTTCAAGAAAAGCTAAACTATACCAGGGAATGAAACCTGGTACCGACTATATCGGCATCGAAGGTATGGAAAGCTTCACTCGCGAAGGACAACCGCAGCTTCCCGGCGAAACAATAAAAATCGAGCTTCCTCTTGGAATCAAGATAAAAGGCGCCAGAATAGTTTCCGGCGAATATGTTTATCTGGATGGAGAATACAATATCACGCCAAAACCTGAACAATTCAAAAGAACGATAGGAAATCGAAATAAGGGCACTAAATTCGATGCTGATATTTCTATATATACATCCGATGATTATTTCCCGGGACAATGGCTTAAAGTTTGGGGTGGCAATTCCAATGACCGCGGGATCGCTCATGTGCTTATTATGCCTTTGCAGTATAATCCTGTCGAAGGGAAAATGATGCTGCTGAAAAATGCCACTATCGAGGTTTACTATGAATTTCTTAATCTAAGGCGTTCGGCAGAATCCCCAGAAACCGATGCTTTGTGTATAGTAATCGGCCCAGAAGAGTTTCGTAGCGCAGCTTTTCCACTTATCGATGAACACGAAAGAGAGCGTATTCCAACAGAATATATATCGACCGATTCGATTGCTGCATATTATGAAGGCACCATGTATTCCACTGATTTGCCATATATCCACAGATCGGCATTGCCGGGCTATCATTTCGAAAGCTATGATATAATGCTTCCAATGAAGATTATCGATTTCCTTGCCGATGAAGCCGCGCATCCGAATCTGGAACATATCATTATTCTTGGCGATGCGCATATTATCCCGCCATCATTCTATGCGAATTTTGGCGAAACCGGCTATTGGGAATACTATATGCCATCGGATTTCCTATATGCCAGCCCGGATTATGATTTAATACCAAATTATAGCGTATCGCGTCTTCCTGCCGATACTCCCTGCCAGGCCGGGACGATGTGTTCGCGCATAACATATTATAATGCAGCGGTTGATGATGAGCTTTTTGCCAATATTTATTTCGCAGGCGGAAATCCATTCGATAATATCTATTTCGATGATGAGATGACGCCTAATCATATTATAAATTCCGGCAATACGATGGGATTTAATGTTACAAAATCCTATGCTACACGCGATGGTTTTACTCGTGATGATTTCATTGAAGAATGGGAAAATGGCGAATATGGCATGGTCTATGAAATGGGACATGGAAGCGGCTATTCGATTGCATTCGATGAAAGCGAAGACTTTGATACCGACGATATTTTGGCTCTCGAACCGAATCATTTTGCGCCTATTCATTTTGCTGGCGTGTGCTTAAATGGGCTTTTCGATGATGAGCTGATTTCATCTTTCGATACATCTATGACCTATGCCGAAGCGATGATATACGCTCCTGGCGGCGCTATTGCACTTTTTTCTGCAACGCGAAATTCAATGGGAACCCCGACATATTATTACGATGATGCGCTCTTGGTGGTGGAATCCGAAGAATATATCGCGGATATGGGATACAGGCTTATGCAAAACCTAAATCGCCGGCCAGAGACGATGGGCGAGCTTTTTATAAACACAATTTCTTCCTATGTCGGCTCCAATGACATGACCGACCCGGATAATATCTATACTCTCTATGAATTTATTTTTATGGGCGATGCCGGCATGAGAATCCCCAGTCCTCCAATCACAGAACCGGGAATTCCTATCGATATTTCATATCCCGAAGCAGATAGAAGCCATCTCGATTATGTGGTTTTCGAGGGTTTGCCCGGCGATATCATATCCTTTACGCCGGATAATTATTCCGATAGGTATTTTATTGGCATATCGAGAATCGATTATAATGGCTATCAGGACACTTCATCGAGTATATTTTGGGGAAGTTCCTATGATCTGGTCCTTGATTATCATTCGGAAGCAAAAAGAATGGACATCGAGGACATTGCTGGCTTCGAGGAAAGGCTCTATTTCTGGGCAAGCGGTGGAAGAATGTTTATCGATGGATATAATTTTGAATGGAGTAGTACTCCCATCGCCGCTTCGGATGAAGATGATTTCGAATCCGACTATCTCGAGCTAACCGACCTTTATATTCGCGATGATGCAGAGAATTTTTATTTCTCATATCCTTATTATGCCCCTCTGGACACCTCGCGCGCATATCATCTTGCTATCGATTCCAAACCTGGCGGATATACCGGCAGCGAAGAGGGCAGTGATTTCGACCATTTCGGGAATCATGTTTTCTTCGGCGATGGCTATGAAGTGGACTTTATTATTACTGCCGAGATATGGAATTTTCTATACCATGACTATTATTCGCAGAAGCATTCTATTGGCATCTGGGAGGGTGATAATTGGGCAGAAGGCCGGCGATTTATCGGAGAAATAGGTGGCGAGATCGGAATTTCATCATCTGAGAGTCCGAGCGAACTTGGCTTTGTCGAGATCAGGCTGTCGAAATCGATTCTTGAAAGCTATGATTCAGTTGCAGTGATTCTCTATAGCACCCCTATCGACCATACCGGTTTTGAATATTATCCCGCTCAGGATGCAGTGCCAAGTGATCCTGCTACATTTGCTGAATTCACAGAAGACGGTCATAATACACTGACGAACTTCCATGTATATCGCTCCGGAGAGCAAATCTCAGAAAATTATAGCAGGCCGGAGAATTTCGAAATTATAAAGGCATATCCTAATCCATTTAATTCTGCCTGCCGAATTAAAAGCAGCTCGGATGAAATATCCATATATAATATTGAAGGACAGCTCATAGAACAAATTAGAAATTCTGATTCCGGTAGCGTAGTATGGCGCCCGAAGAGCGATTTGCATTCTGGAATCTATATTATCCGGGATACTGAAAGCTCTGGAAGCGTCTTTTATATTAAATAACCGTTGTGCGAGGGAAGATGAGGACAGCCTTTAAATCGACTGTTCTAATTATTCTCAAATAACTTGACTTTCATACGTCTGTTTATAAATTCCATTTTGATTGGTAATTTAGAAACAGAAGGACAAATTATGTCGATTTTATGGGAAAGGATGCCTTCGATCGAGCTTATCGAGAACCAGGAGCTAAAGCTCAGGGTTCGTTCCTGCTGGAATGAGGCGATAAAGCGAAGCATATTCACCGAAGAAGAAGTCTCTGAGATTGCATTTACACTTCTTATACCAGATTGTCCGGCTAACCTTCTTCAGCATACAGAAAGCGTAACAGCCTGTGCCTATGAACTTGCTGTGAAGCTTCAGGAAAAGAATCCGATTTTGAAATTCGATATGGATATACTTGTTTCCGGCGGTCTTTTGCATGATGTGGGCAAGGTTTTAGAGT
>JBKHBT010000148.1:0-5185 GCA_046542255.1 Candidatus Zixiibacteriota bacterium
ATTATATCTATGGTAGTAGTGTACCGAAAAAATAGGAGTTATGGCATTTTACAATTTATAAGATTGACGGCAAATTACATTTTCATTTTATGCGAAAACCCCTTCCCAATAAAGTGAAGGGGTTTTTGCGGGTATTTTTACTTCTTTGCAGGCAATTAACGTTTAGTTGCCGCCTTGCTGCTGCATCTGCTGCTTTCTCATTGCCTCCTGAATTTTTCTTTGCATTTCGGGAGTCATCTGTTGGCCACCGGGGCCGCCCATACCCTGGCCGCCCATATTCATTTGCTGTTGACCCGGAGGTGGTGGAGGCGGAGCAGGTGATGTCATGTATTCTTTGTCTCTTGCAAAACGGTTTAGCACGCCGGTACTAATCTTAAACAGAGTGCTTTCTTCGCCATCTATCCTTGTTAGATAATTCCTTTGCTTCTCACCAGCAAATACCGCTTCGATCTTGTGAGATTTGCCATCTTTGAGCATTATATTTGCCACGAAGTCCGGCTCTTCGAATGATACATTAGCAATGCTGTCTGTATCATCGATGAAGTCCTGAGTTCGGATATTGCGAAGGCGATTAATATAGGTATCGACTTTCCCGCTATCTGGTTCGACAGCTTCGCCAGCTTTGGATTCGGAGAATTTCCAGACACTATCTTCTAAAGCAAGATAGAAATCCTGTTCCGGCGAATGGACAGAAATTCCTGCTAACTGATCCGGCTCGATTTGCAATATGACCTTATCACGGAAGTCTTTTGCGCTTCTACGAAGTGAACTTCCGATTTGCGAGTTAAGAAGCCATACTCGCCTATCTCCATCGAATCGGATATAGGTCATGCCAGCCGGGCCCATTTTGCCGACCCAATACTCGATAATATCGCCATCATTCTCGGTGATTTTGATATAACGTCCATTTTCTTCATCAACATTATATTCGCCATGCTTTTCGGTATTACTGGATATCTCGACATCCAGTTTTGCATTGCTGATTGAATTTACGAGACGTTTAATAGCTGCTTGATCAGCGCGATATAATACCGGGGAGGTCAGCATCCACTTATCATTTTGCTTCTCGATTACGACTGTGTCTTCTTTCATGAATAGCTCGATTTTGGAAATAGCAGTCGAATCTGCAGCCACATTTATGTCTTTTGGCTTTTCTATCGTCCCGCTACCGCGTCTGGCACTATTTATGAAATAGAGTCCAGCAAGAACCAGCAAGACAATTACCAATATCAATATGTATTTATTTGAGTTTTTCATATCTTGCTCCTTATTACATTTCCATGCTCATTTTACGTCTTCTCTTACGGATTCGCCATCTTATAATGCCATAGATAATAATAATAAATGGCGGAAGCAGTATATTGAGATATTTGATAAATGTCCTCATGCCATAGGATTCGACTTCTTCGAGCGGCCTTACGGTAACTTCTCTGGAGCGAATCGATATGAGGCCCTTGCCTTCTTCGGAAGTCAGCCAATCGACTACATTTTGGAAAAATACGAGATTCTCTTGATTTCTCAGATACTTATCCACGATAAAATCGCCATCGCCGACAACAGTGAGTTTAGTCGGTTCGCTATCGACCTTGACCGGCCTTGCTGCCTGGAAATTTCCGACATTTCCGCTTCCTAAATAGCTCTTAAAACTACCCTTGGCAGAATAAGCCAATTCGAAAGGACCACCAGCAAATGATGGATTCTCATAGCTCATCGGATTAAGGTCGAAAGGCTCTTGCATAAGCTGGGAATTTTCTGATGATTTTAGAAGCCATTTAAAATCGGCATTTTCATTTTTGCCATTCGGAGAGACCGAGCTTGCAAAAACAAGATTTATATTTTCCAGGTCCTCTGTAATGAGATGGTTATCATTGAGATTATTAATCATTGGCAAAAATGGGTAATTCATTGGCACTTGCATCTGGAAATTCCCCATTTGTCTCGAAACCGCTATCTGGCCGCTATTTTCATCGGCGAGAACATTCTTGCCAAGCTCGAGTCCGTATTTATCTAGTAGCTTATCCAATCCGGTATTAAGCGGCGTAGAATTCTGCGTCTCGAATTCGACTTCGTAATTATCGATAAACAAAGCCAACCTCCCGCCATACATCAGGAATTGGTCGATTTGGGCCAATGCTTCCTCTTCGACCTGTCGCTTTGGATTCACAATCACCAGCGTTTTGATATTCTCGGGTATCCCGTTCTGAGCAGGAAGTTGAACTGGTGTCAACTTGTATTGTCCTGACAAAGATTGCTGAATCTGCTGGCACTCGCTATAAAGGTCTGGTTCGCCATGGCCTGTCGCATATCCTACTTCTGGAATTTGCTCGGCGGTGAGCTTCTTGAGGTTGCTCGATATGGTATATTCGAGTTCATTGACATTCTGCACGACCGGTATCGTCTCGGTCTTGTCGCCATAGATGAAGACCAATCCCATAAAGACACGCTTTAATGACATCTCATCGCGCTCGATTGCCTGTATCTGGACTGGCTGGAGGCCATATTGCATCGCCTCATTCTTTGTCTCTTCGTCCTTGTCGGGGTTTATGAATTCATATTCGATATTGCCATTGGAATATGTGCGATATTCATCGAGAAGGTCGCGGGTATAGCTGGCATTATTATTGTATGGAGCAGCCAGGTCTTCCGAGAAAAAAGCCTTTATAATGACCTTATCCGGCAATTCCTTTGCGATATTCTTCGAGACATCAGATAGGCTATAGATATTGTTTTCGGTCAAATCGACTCTGCGGAAAGCCTGTGATGCCAGAAGATTGAGAAATATAAATATTCCGATTACTACTATTACGATTATTGTTAGATTCTTTTTCATTATTTCCTCCCTTATCTTTTCAGCGAATCGAGTGAAATATTAGTAAAGAAAAGGAACATGACAATCATCGAGAGGAAGTATATCAGGTCCTTGCTATCGAGAACTCCGCGCGAGATATTCTTGAAATGGAAATCTGTCGAGATATATTGCATCACACTCGCAACATTGCCGCGGAAAAGCAATGTTATCTTATCGAGCATAAAAAGCACCAGAAGAATCACAAATGTGATAATAAAAGACACAATCTGATTCCTTGTGATACTCGATGCGAACATTCCAATCGCAAGATAAGTCGAGCCGAGCAATATTAGCCCGATATAACTGGAGATTATGATTCCGATATCGGGATTTCCCAGAAGCGAGATCGTTATGGTATATGGAATAGTAAGAACAAGGGCAATAATTAGCAAAAACAGTGCAGCAAGGAATTTCCCGACAATTATTTCGGTATTTTCGACCGGCATAGTTGCAAGAAGTTCCATCGTACCGGATTTTTTCTCTTCGGCAAGTAGCCTCATAGTAATCGCAGGCACGAAGAAAAACAGAACCATTGGAAGCACCGTTCCGGTGATATTGCGAAGGGTTGCCTGTTTCATAAGGAATAGATTCGAGGCAAAAAACCATCCAGCAACCAATAGGAATACGGAAATAACGATATATGCTATAGGAGAATTGAAATATGACTTCAATTCCTTTTTGAATATTGACATTGTATGACTCATTGTTCATTCCTTTCGCTTTGCATTGTTAGCTGTCGGAATACATCTTCGAGTCCGATCTTTTCCATAGACATCTGGAGCAAAACCCATTTTTGCTCGACTGCTTTATTGAATATTTCTGCTCTTGGGTCTCTGTCGCCGAGTGTTTTGAAGGCGAAATGGGCATTTTCTTTCGGAGCTTTGTCCAGTTTGACTATCTCGAAAATACCATCGAGATTCTCCAGCATATTGCGAACATCGGCGGTTGGGCCATCGATTTCGATTCGGTATTTGATTTCATTGGAGACTCTGTTTTGAAGCTGGTCTATTGTACCGTCGGCGACTATCTCTCCATTATTGATAATAAGCGCTCTGTCGCATGTCGCCTGCACTTCTGATAGGATATGTGTCGAGAGTATGACTGTCCTTTTCTCGCCAATTTGTTTGATAAGGTCGCGAATCTCGACAATCTGATTTGGGTCGAGCCCCGAAGTCGGTTCATCGAGTATCAATATATCTGGATTATGAATCAATGCCTGTGCAAGGCCGACTCGCTGGCGAAAGCCCTTGGAAAGCTCGCCGATTCCTCGATACATTACCTTTGAAATACCACAAACCTTAGCAATATCTTTGATTCTTTGCTTGACCACAGAATCAGGGATATCGCGCATCTCTGCAACAAATTCCAGGTATTCAAGAACTTCCATGTCCTCGTAAACCGGTGCATCTTCGGGCAGATATCCGATTCTGCTACGTGTCTTTATCGACTCTTCGACTACGCTTTCGCCATCGATTATAACATCTCCATTATTCGGTGTCAAAAAAGATGTAATCATACGCATCGTAGTAGTTTTCCCTGCGCCATTTGGCCCCAGAAAGCCGACTACTTCACCGCTTTCGACATCGAAAGAGATATTCCTGACAGCTTCTACCTCGCCAAATGTTTTGACAAGATTCTTTACCTTGATCATAGGCCTGTCCTTTCTCTATTTATTATTTCTAAGTCATATCAAACCATAAACATACAAAAATACATAAAAATAACAAGCAAAAGCTATGCCATTTCAGAAATAAAGCGATATATTCAAAAATAGCGTCAGATACGGTTTACAGTATTATTATTCTAATCTAATTGAATGTCATTTTGACAAGGTAGTTTATTTTTCTTTTGCCAAAATGGCATAGGTCGCCAAAAGTGAATTGAGCTAATCGGCAATTATTATTGTGAACCAATTCATTACTTCCTCTGTAAAATTTGACTTAGGCTACGCTCAGCCAGCGAAGGATTTTTGCCTTTCCACAAATCACCAATATGTTTTTTCAGGATAATTGTAAACCCACTGTAGATTTACTGACAATGCGGAATAGCTTATTGTCTGATAATAGCATTTGCCCAGTTTGCATTGCTATCGTAAATTAAATATTATGAAAGATAAAAAGCAAAAAGACCGCGATTATCGTGAATTTTACCCAAAAGGGCCAGATAGTCATCTAACCAATGATAAAAACCGGCTCAACAGTGCTTGCTGCAATGGAATCCGGTCGTATCGAGATTGGTATCGAGCTTCAAGAAAGCAGAAATACAACAGAATTTCGTTAAAAAAAGTTGTTTTACTTTATTTCTATTTAGACTTCAGTTCATAGATATCGCTGCCTA
>JBKHBT010000149.1:0-5017 GCA_046542255.1 Candidatus Zixiibacteriota bacterium
CTTTTGGGTATATATATTAAGCATTATATATATGTTATATATATGGCTTTAAAAGAGAAACCCAGAGTCTGATTAACCGGATTTCAGCCGGGTTTTATAGACAGCAATTTACATAAATTTGAATCTATCTGTCGACTCCGACTTCAACATTTCTAAACCTTGTCGGCGCAGCGCCATGAGACATCTCGGCACGCTGGCCGGGCTGGCCTTTTCCGCAATTGGTAACGCCCCAGAGCGTCCAGTATTTGTCATTGCAGATGGCATCGCAGCTTCCCCAGAATTCCGGAGTAATGCCTTGATATGTCGGATTCTTGACGATTCCTGTTATCTTGCCGTTTTCGATAAGATGGCCAATCTCGCAACCAAATTGGAAATTCAGCCTTCTCTGGTCGATTGACCAGCTTCGGTTGACTTCCATATAGATGCCTTTTTCGGTATCGGCAATCAAATCATCAAATTCCCAATCGCCGGGGTTCAGGCTGATATTTACCATGCGAATCATCGGGATATTAGAATAACCATCGGCGCGATTACAGCCTTTGCTTCGCTCTTCGCCTATTACATGCGCTACTTCGCGATTTGTCAGGTATCCCCATGTGATTCCGCCTTTGACAAGGTTCCATCTCTGGGCGCGAACGCCATCGTCATCGTATCCAAATGTGGCGAGACCGCCGGGTACGGTCGAATCGGCGACTATATCGACAATAGGCGAGCCGAATTTGAATTCTCGATATTTCTCCGTTGTCAAAAAGCTTATTCCGGCATAATTGGCTTCCTGCCCAAGAACTCTATCAAGCTCGGAAGGATGGCCAACCGATTCATGAATCTGAAGCGCAAGCTGCGAGCCTTCGAGAATCAGGTCCATTTTGCCCGATGGGCATTGCGGGGCAGAAAGGAGCGCTATCGCTTCTTCGCGTATTCTTTCGGCATTATCGAGCAAATTCAGAGAATGAATCAGCTCATATCCTGCCTGCATATTCTGGCCGCCGAAAGATGCTGGATAGCTTCTTTTCTGCGTCTCGCCGGTTTCTTTATTCAGCGCTGTTGCAGAAAATCCGCCGCCAGAACGAAGGATACGCTGCTCTATCATGCTGCCTTCGGAATTTGCAAAAATCTGATGTTCCATCCAAAATGTCAAATTCGCAGTAGCTACAGCGATTTCTGGCTTTTGTGTCAGGACTTTATCGATTTCCATGAGCATATCGATTTTTTCTTGTAGCGGAATCTCGAAAGGATCGATCAGATATGTCGATTGCCATTTATCCTGATATGCCGGCTCTGGCCTAAGATCGACTGGCTCGGTTTGTAGCATTGAGCTGGCTTTTGCAATCTGGATAGCCTGTTTTGTAACGCGATCAATTTCATCAGGATTCGTCTCTGCTGATGAAGCAAATCCCCAGCTTCCATCGACAATCACTCGGATGCCGAAGCCGATGGTGTCGGCCTGTGACATCGAGCCTATTATGCCGTTTTTGGTTATTATTGTTTCGTGCTTGTCATTTATCATGCGAATATCGGCATAGCTAGCACCTTCGATTTTCGCAAGATTTATCGCTCTTTGTGCTAAGTCTTTCACCTTTCCTCCTTAAAACTCGGTTTTGCTGGAGAATCGGAAATTCTCGATTTTCATTGCCGGCGCAAGGTAGCTCGTACCATAGCCATAGAATAGCTTCAGCTCATCTCCCAAAGCAACCACATTCTTCAGCGCCTTAAAGATACTCTCGGTAAAGCGGAAATTATTGACAGGCTTTGTAACTTTGCCATCTTCGATGAGGAAAAGCCCATCGCGAGTCATTCCAGTAATTGACAGTTTATTCGGGTCGACAAGATTGACATAGTGGAAATGTGTAACCAAAAGGCCTTTTTTTGTCGATTTTATAAGTTCATCCTGAGTTTTGTCGCCTTCGCGAATAACCATATTAAGTGGCAATGGCCCATGAGTATTCGGTTCGGGAAGTGCATGTCCGGTAGTTTTTGTGTCCATCTTCTTCGCAGTCCGCCTGCTATGGACGATATTTTTGAATACGCCATTCTCGATCAATGTCACCTTCTGCCTTGGCGAGCCTTCGAAATCAAATGGCATTCCGATTGCTTTGGGATGATAGACATTATCCTCGATTGTGATGAGTTCATTGGCGATTTTTTCGCCGAGTTTATTTTTCATCGGTGATGTGCCTTCTATAAATCCCTGAGCGCCAAAACCGAGCCATCCGAGGAACATCATAAAATCCGAAACAGCCGATGGTTCCAGCACGACTGTATATTCGCCCGGTTCCATCGAAACGGGGTCTTTGGCCATTAGCGCTTTATCGATTGCTGTTTTGGCAATTTTATCCAGATTTAATTCCTTTTTGGAATAGGAGCAGCCCTGCGCCCATCCGGAAGTTTGCTTTTCGCCATAGACCGAGATATTGAAATCGACCTGAGTCTGCGTATTTTCTGCGAATAGTCCGGCGGTATTACCCAGCATCATTGTTTCAACGCCGCTTTCTAAGATGCCGGCTGCTTCGAGGTCATGCATTTTGCAGATTTCGACTGCATTTTTTACGATTTCGGCTTTTTCTACCGGCGACATATTGGCTGTTGCTTCGCATACTTTCTTGATATCTTTATAATCCTGAGAGCTTTGCAAATCCGGTAATTCCGGGTCTGCTGGAGTGAACTCGAGCGCTTTCAATGCTTCTTGCGCGGCATTTTTGACGCTTTCTTCATCGAGCCTATTTGTGCCATATTGCCCGATTTTCTTGTCTTTGATGACCTTCACAGACAGCCATCTGCTATTTTGCCCCACATTTTGATGAATCGTATTGTTTGCGAATCGCGTAAGTCCGCTTTTTTCGGCAGTCAGCATTAGAATGCCTTCGGCATTTCCGTCTTCCGCGCCTATTTCGGCTTTGAAGACTTCCATAAGCCTTTTGAACTTATCGCTGTCGAAAAGTTCGATCATACTATCTCCTTTATTTATCGATTTTGCTTTCCCCAAAATTATAAGATAATATGGAATTTGCTTGTTTCAAAGGAAATTTTCATTCATATGGGGATAGCTTTTTCTATAAATAAACAATGTAAAAGAATTTGAAAACTATTAGACTTTAACGGAGTTGCGAAAATTCCGGCACAGGAAAAACAAAGCATAAGATAAAAAAACTGTAAAAAAATTAGAGAAATACTTGAAATGCAGGTGAATATTTATTATAATATTAGTAAAGCCGTTTGGTACATATATTATGAATTATATATGTCATCTATATGGCTTTAAAAGAGATGATAAGGAGAATTATTTGAAAAGAATTTATGCGTTTATTATTTTTTGGGCTATTTTTTCAATGTTTTCGCTTGAGCTTAGTATTGATGAAGAATTTGTATTTGATGAACCTGTCCAGACCGTTTCGCAGCTATCTTTCGATGGAGAATCCTATATTATCGCAGGCCTTGAGACAAAAACTGTACTTATAAAGCCAGATTTTTCAATGATTGATTTGCCGATCAATGGCGATGAAAATCCGCATCTTATCCACTGCTTCGATAATCTTGCAATTTGCTGGAGCGATTATTCGCATTACTATTACAGATTCATAGCACCCGAAATTTTAGGTGATACTGTAATCTCACCTGAAAGACCTGAAGGATATCATAAGGAAATAGTATATTGGTCTCGTGAAGATTCTCAGATGGTGATACTTGGTCTTACAGACGTTCATACAATAGACTCCCATGATGTCCCCAGTACTCCATATATTATTTATACTGAAAGATATAGCAACGCTATCGATTTTGTCAGTTTTACCAGTTGCTCAATACTTACTACTGGCGGTATACATAGATACCGAAATAGTAAAAGGATTGACTCATTGTTATATATTGGGCATTCACAATGCTATTATCAATATCCCAATGAACATTGGCACGGTTTTTATGGAGATTTTGCAACAAATGCGAGTATTTTTATCCCAAATCTAATTAATTATGTATATGCTTCATATGGATTTTATATACCACCTTGTCCATTTGTTAATAAGCCCTCATCGATAGATTTTGATACGGATGGGGTTTTAGATTTAATTCCATACTATCTTGGTAGTGATTTCGGCATTTATCCAGATAGCGAAGATATTTTCATTACAGATGGTGAATATATAGATACAGTGAATCTGGGCGATAATTTCGATAATCCAATCTATCTTGGAAGTTTTCTTACGGATACAACCGCAACGTTGTTTGCTGGTGAGATGATATTCTATTCGGAGGACTTTAATTTGATCGATATGGTTTCAAATTGGGATGAATATAGCCATATCATTACTGATTTTAGCGATTTTGATTCAGACGGTATCGATGAATTATGGGGTTTTGAAGAAAATCGGCTTGTATTTTTGAGCCTGCAATCTTCACCAAGATCAATAGAATTCAAAGAAGGCTGGAATATGATCTCCTTGCCCTATGACATTCCTGACAGCAGCCTATCAGATATTTTGCCATTTGCATTAAATCCAGTATTCTCATATAATACTGCAGAAAAGCTCTATGACCCTGTAGAGTTGCTATTCTCCAATGTAGGCTATTTTGTTCTTTCGTATATTGATACAACAGTTGAATTTGATGGTGATTCATTAATTGGCCTTAGCCTTGATCTTCTACCCGGTTGGAATTTGATTGCAGCTTCATCTTCATACAACCTGGCAAATAATATAACCAATATCCCGTCAATCTTAGATCCAGTTTACAACTATAATCCGGATTCTTCAGTTTATATCGAGCAAGAGTATATCGAGCCGGGCAAAGCCTATTGGATTATGTGCACTGATTCTTTGGATACAATTTTATACGATTGATTCCAGGCATCAGGATTAGGCCCAAAAAGAGAAGTAAACCCACAATAACCTATGCAAGAGAAGATGACAAAGTAGAACCCGTATTAGGCTAATTCAGCTAAGAATTTGAATTGCTTTATGACAGTGTAACTTAATTTGGCAGGTGGTTATATATTGCCTCTTGTAAAACAATAAACACAAATTAT